>URYO01000084.1 GCA_900552195.1 uncultured Sutterella sp.
ACCCATCGTATATCCGGCAGGAATCGCCACCGTAAATCCGTGCGAGCCCAGAATAATGAGCGGCAGAATACCGCCTGCCAACACAATAAAGAAAGCCGAGGACCACATGATTCTCAGAGCACGAACCAGACTTTCGCGGTTGTGGCGGATATAAAGCAGCCAAGAAGCAAATACGCTTTGACCGATGGCAACCAAAATACAAATCATGGCCAGCGCTACGTAAAGCTGATCCAGCGTAGCCATCTTGTGAATGGTCCCGTAAAGCAGGGAGATGCTCGGAGACTCGTAGTTTGCACTGACAAAGCTCAGCCACAGAGAAGGGAGGACATCGCGGATCAAGCTAATCGAAAGCAGAGGCAGTCCGATAAACAGGACGACAATACAAAGCGCCAGTCCCCAAGTCGAGATGCCCTGCCCTTTGGTTTTGACAACATACGTGGGAAACCAGACACAGAAACCCAACGCAAACAAAAAAGCAAACCAGTACTCAAATACTCCGCTTTCTTCCACCCTATTCTCCTTAGTTTTAGTTATTAATTGCTGAATGTTTTCCCAACGGCCTCAGAATACCGCACATAGATACCTACGCCTAAGGCAAGTACCAGCGACAAGCATAAAAACGGAAGGTCATCTTTGGCAAGTCCTGCGCCGAAAGACCCGAACAACAAATAGGGGGCAGCCGCCTGTGACAGCAAGTTTAAAAGGTAGCCGATACCCGTGAAAAGCAGGACTAGATTTATCGTCTCGGAACTTCGGCTTTCTACAATGAGATAAGCTGCATACAAAAAAGAGATGATGGCGCCGGTCGAAAGCCCCCAGCTTATCCACGAAAGCGTCAATACTGACTCCACACCCCACGCCGTGAGCGGCAGCATGGTGTTGTTGAGTTCAGCGTTATTTACGTATGTGAGCACCGGCAGCAAAATCATCAGGATGGAGGCGGAAAATGCCAAACCGAAGCTTAAGTCTTTCTTGAAAAATTTTAGGGCGAAGGCCGGCACCAGAATGATGAGCAGCAGCTCCGCCAAAATTTTGACAAACAGAATTACGATCTGAAAAACCAAAGGCGCCATTTCCGTTAAATCTTCGGTTCCTCGGATCGAGCTTCCTGCTCAGCCTCTTCAGTCATTCCGCTGATTTCGAGTTCATCGATTTCGTCGACCTTTTCCGGTTTGGGACCGGGTTCAAAGACGGCGATACTCTCGACGTGAGCTGTATGCGGGAACATATTCATCACACCGGCCGACAGAAGCTTCCAGCCGCCTTCTCTGACAAGCAGCGCGGCGTCGCGCGCCAGCGTTGCAGGATTACAGGAAACATAGACCAGACGTGCAGGACGTTTGTCCGTTTCGGCGAGTGAGCGGCAAAGTGCCATTGCGCCTTCGCGCGGCGGGTCGATAAGAACTCGATCTACACTGCCGAGCTTATTCCAAACGGCATCCCAATCGTCCAGGGTCCAGTCAAACAGATTACGAGCCTCAAATTCAGTCTTATCCGCGAGGTTATTGTCTTTAGCGCCCGCGCGTGCACGTTCGACCAGCTCGGAGCTGCCTTCAATACCAAGAACTTTCGCTGTTCTGGTTGCCAGCGGCAGCGTAAAGTTGCCGAGCCCGCAGAAGAAATCGATGACCTTAGACGAGGGTTCAAGATGCAGCAATCGAAGCGCTCTGGTCACCATCACTTCGTTCAAGCGATGGTTTACTTGCGTAAAGTCTGTAGGTCTAAAGACGACTTCCACACCGGTTTCCCGATGGTGCAGTTTCAGTCGATTGGCATTTTCGGGATCCATCAGATAAATGGAATCCGGGCCCTTCGGCTGGTACCAAAAGTCAACACCATAATCTTCCTGGAACTGTCTGAGTTTTGCTTCGTCCTCAGTCGTCGGCTTTTCTAAGACACGAAGGACCAAAGCCAAAGCTTCATCAGTGACAGCCAATTCAATCTGAGGAATCTTCTTACGCAGCGTTAAAGAGTTGATAAGCTCGCGCAGCGGCACGAGAAGATCGCTGACACGCTTTGGCAGGATTTCGCAGCTCTTCATGTCTGCGATAAAGCTCGAACGCTTTTCATGGAAGCCGACGAGCACAGTTCCCTTTTTGGCGACTTCGCGCACGGACAGACGAGCACGGTGACGATATCTCCATGCAGAGCCGTAGATCGGCGCCAGTACCTGCTCAGGTCGAACTCTGCCGATGTGCCACAAAGCATCCATCAGAATTTTTTGTTTCATGGCAACCTGAGCATGGGCTTCGAGGTGCTGCATGGCGCAGCCGCCGCAGCTGCCGTCCTTAACCCCGAAGTAAGGGCACTTCGGCATAACGCGAAGCGGAGACTCCTTATAAATTTCGGTGGTCAGACCTAATTCGAAGGAAGGCTTGCTTCGATAAACCTCGTACTCTACTTTTTCACCAGGGAGCGCCCCTTCGATGAATACGACCTTACCGTCACGGCGTGCGACTCCGCGGCCTTCCTGATCCAAGGACTCAATAACGGCGACATATTTTGCCCGCTCTTTTTTAGCTCGTGCCATGAATTTTCCTAACTTCTAACTTAGCGCTTTTGAAGCATTGTAAGAGGATCGATGGGTTTGCCGTTTTTGCGTATTTCAAAATGGACACGGGGAGAAACATCCGTCGTCCCCATCACGGCAATCGCCTGTCCTTTACGAACCTGATCGCCCTGTTTTACCGAGATCGATTTGACTCGGCCATAGACAGAAACACAGCCGTCTTTGTCGCGAATCATCACGACTTTGCCGTAACCCTGAACCTGGCCGTCAAAAAGGACCGTTCCATTCACAGCGGCATGTACTTTCTCACCTTCAGAACCGGCGATGTCAATACCTTTATTCATACCTCCGAAATTCTGAATAATCTTTCCTGAAGCCGGCCAACCGTAGGTACCGTTTGCGCTTCCGACGGAGCTGCTTGAAGAAGCGGTCTGGGTACTACTTACGGATGCAGCAGGAGCTGTGCTTGAAGAAGTCGACGCCTTAGCAGAGCTGCTCGAACTCGTCTGTGTTTTCGTGTTGGCTTCGACTCTGCGAATATTGGCCTCCGTTGAAGATGACACGGACAAGCGGAGTTTTTGACCAACCAACAGATGAGAGGGGTTTGTCAGATGATTCTCGCGTGCAACCACGGCAGGATCGAGGCCGTAGCGGGAGGAAATCGCATACAGCGTGTCTCCAGGCTTAACGGTATAGACGGAAGCCGTCGCCGAACCGTCCGATATCGGGGCATTGCCTCCGGTAAACGAACAGCCGGCCATCACCGAAGCAAACACCATCGGCCAAAGATACTTACTGCAATTCATAACTCCTCCATGAGCCTCTTTTATTTCTTTACCGAACAGATTTTAAGTAAAAAGATACCAATCGTCAGAACCAATCGAACTATTCTCAGGACTGAAAGCTGTTGCACCAGGCACGAACCGTATCCAGCATGCCGTAATTGGTCATATCAACCTGGAGCGGCGTGACGCTGACGTAATTGTGAGATGTCGCCCAGAAATCCGTTCCTTGGGTGCTGTCGCGAGCATCACCGGCGGCGCCGAGCCAATAGATCGTCTCACCTCGCGGGTTAACCTGCTCGATCACGGATTGCGCTGCGTGACGACGGCCAAGGCGTGTCACGACTAATCCGGAGAGCTGGTCAATCGTTGTATTGGGAATATTGACATTCAGCAGGAACGGTGCGGGAAGCGGATTTTTAATAAAGTTGTCCACAATATACTCAGCGACTTCCGCGGCGGAATCCAAACAGGACCAACCCGAATGCACTTGAGAAAAAGCAAAGGATGGGCAGCCGAATAAGAAACCCTCCATGGCGGCTGCAACAGTACCGGAATAAAGCACATCGTCGCCCATATTTTGTCCGCAGTTGATGCCGCTTAAAACGATATCGGGTTTTTGTGGCAGCAAACCGGTTAAAGCGATGTGCACGCAATCGGATGGGGTACCGTTCACAAAGAAAACGTTTTCCTGGACCTGGCGTACGGAAAGAGGACGGTTAAGCGTTAAGGAGTTGCTGGCCCCGCTGTGGTTTTGTTCGGGTGCAACCACTGTGACATTGCCGAATCGGCGAATTCGACGAGCGAGTTCCTGAATACCGGGTGCTAAATAACCGTCGTCGTTTGAAATCAAAATATTCATCGCTCTCCTCAAATATAGCCGAAGTGTTTAGCCTTCAATTATCGCGATTTTCCGGCTTCTTAGCCAATGACGAGAGCGCAGACCGAGGACTGTTCGTGCAAAAGCGCATTCTAGCCGGTACAAGAAAGGCAAAAGCCGTAGGTTTTTTAAATCTCTACGGCTGCGCATCAACGTCGGCAATCGGCCGACGAAATTTTCAGTCCTGTCGAATCGATTAGGCCGTAGCCTTAGACAGGGTCATTCCTGCAGATACAGTAACGACTTTTTGCTTCTTCTCTTTTTTCTCAGACTTTTTAGCAAGGGAGATCAATTGGAGAGAAGCCCCGGCTAATAAAAGACGAGTTTTCATCGGAAGAGATTCAGGCATTTAGTCCTCAAAGGTTGTTATGAAATCATCTTCCAATTTAGTAACCTAATATGACAGCTTAATGACATATATTTCAAATTTAAGTGCTTTTACTTAAACACTTACCATAACGCCGAAACCTCTATTTTCAAGTTTGTCGCGAATTTTACAAAGAGCCTCCTTCTCCGCCTTTTTTAACCCTGCAGCCGGAGTGTCGCGGTCAAGGGTATAAATCATCACTTCCCGAGGCTTGTTTTCTTCGAGTGCGTCAATCCAGGGATCTACATACTCGTCTGTCGTGTTATCCATGGACAGCCCTTCAAACTCACCTTTCATGAACATCGTCTGGATAATCGGACGAACCGGCATGTTTTTGAGTTTTTCGATCACATCCTTCACATCGTACCTGGCGTTCGGACGATCAATGCGCCGGATGTACCCGGCGTTGACGGTATCGAGCTTCATAATCGGGTTGTCCACTTTTGCCAATGCTCTGACAACCTTGTCACGCGCTAGAAAAGTAGAGTTGCTTAAGACACTGATTGTTGCGATATGAAAATAACGGTCTCTGAGCTCGATTGTGTCGTCGATAATGAGGTCAAAATCGGGATGAGAAGTCGGCTCTCCGTTTCCGGCGAACGTAAAGACATCCGGCACCACACCTGTCTGCTGCAGATAAATGAGTTTCTTTTCCAGTGCGGTTCGAACCTCTTCCCGCGTAGGAAGTTTGCGCTTGGCGTCGTGGTCTTTGTTAAAGCCGCATTCGCAGTACACGCAGTCAAAAGAACAGACTTTAGCTTCAGCGGGCAAAAGATTGATGCCTAAAGAGGTGCCTAAGCGTCTGGAATGAACCGGTCCGAAAATTGGTGAAGGAAAAAGAATACAAGCCATGCTGACTTCCTCCGTAACGGCCGCAGAAAACAAAAAAGGCTGTCACTTGGACAACCTTTCGAGAATTTCTGGTCGGGGCGGCGGGATTCGAACTCGCGACCCCTTGCACCCCATGCAAGTGCGCTACCAGGCTGCGCTACGCCCCGACTCAAGAACCGTGATATTACACGATTTTTTTTAATTGTGCAAAAACTCTTCGATTTTTTCCAAGTTATAGACGACAGAATCAAATTCTTCCCAATCGATTTCCGGCTGAGAAAAGGTTCCGACTCCTTCAAAACCGGAAAAAGAGGTCTCCGAAAGCTGCGGCGCAGAAGCACTGGCTTTTGCTTTTCTGTCTTCTTTATTCAAAATTTCTCTTGCCGCATCAATACGATAGCCGTCCCCATAAAGAAGCTCCCGTATTCTGCGGGCAATCAAAATATCTTTTGCGCGGTAAGCACGCTGGCTCCCGCGCTTCATCGGTCTGAGCTGAGAAAATTCTTTTTCCCAAAACCTCAGGACATAATCTTTTACACCGCAAAGTGAGCTCGCTTCCCGAATCGGGAAATACCTTTTCGAAGGTATCGGCGGCAATTCA
>URYO01000085.1 GCA_900552195.1 uncultured Sutterella sp.
ATTACGATGTGTTGCGCGAGGTTGAAAAGGTTCAGAAGCTGAGAAAGCTTCTTGATTCTTTGACAGTGCATTTTCTTGAAGTAGCTCAACCCCTAGGGGGAGTTAAAAAATCAGACTGATGGCCTTCAAGACCGCGCCCCCAGTCAAATTTTTGTGCATGCAGAATTGGTAAATTTCGGCCTTTTTTGCTTTTGTGTTTGGAGTGAAAAAATGAGAGGTAGTAAACCTAAACCTACCGAATTAAAAGAGCTTCAGGGAACACTTCAGCCGTGCCGCACAAACCCGTTAGAACCGAAGCTCAAAAAAAAAATCGAAAACGACACGGCTCCGCCGGACTACCTATCGGACCGCGCCAAGGTCCATTGGCAATTTGTGATCGCCAATGAAGGGACCTTCTGGCTGAAGCAGTGCGACCGCGCAATGCTTGAGCAGTATTGCGAAATTTGGGCGGAACTAATCGCTGCGCGCGAGGAAAAGAAAGAGGTACTGAAGGAATTGGCCTCCGCCCGAAAGAATCTCGCTGAAATGATCCGCTGCCAAGCAATGGAAGCCGCTCGCGCGTGGGCCAAGGAAAGAGACCGCCTCGAAGAGCGTGAACGTTATCTGTCAAACCTGATTGTGAAAACAATTCAGCCGTTTAAAGCGGTCGCTTCGGAATTGGGTTTGACGCCTTCTTCTCGCTCCCGCGTGATAGCCACCGGAGAAGAACCCGGGAACGTCGATAACAAAACGATGTCGCTGTTCGGTGATGACGCGATTGACGAATGCCTTGAGGGCCTGAACTATGAGGGCATGATGACATGACGAACTATGTGGCAAAGGCTAATTGGTATATCAATCAGGTCCTTTCCGGAAGCCTTCCGGCCTGCGTTTACGTAAAGCAGGCGTGCGCCCGGCAAAAAGATGATCTGGAGCGCTCTTCTCGGGAAGACTTCCCGTTTGAGTTTTCAGCCCGGGCAGCCACCCGGGTTTGTTTATTCATTGAGCATCTGAGGCACGTAAAGGGCCCGCTTGCCGGACAGAACATCAAACTGGAGCCTTGGCAGTGCTTCATTCTGACCACAGTGTTCGGTTGGATCCGGAAGGACACCAAAAAGCGAAGATTCAAGCGCGCTTATGTTGAGGTGCCTCGCGGCAATGCAAAGTCCACCCTTTCTGCTGCCATCGGTCTGTACATGATGACGATGGACGGCGAAGGCGGTGCCGGCTGCTACAGTTTTGCGACTACACGCGAGCAGGCCCGAGAAGTTTTCGACGTCGCAAAAGGGATGTGCAAGCGTTGTCCGGACATCCGGGAAAGTTTAGGCGTAAAGGTTTTTGAGCATTCGATCACACAGCAGCAGTCAGCCAGCTGCTTCATGCCGAAAAGCGCCCAGGGCAATACGCTAGACGGCCTGAATACACACTTTGCTTGCATTGACGAATTGCACGCTCATAAAACGAGAGAGGTCTACGACGTTGTTGAGACTTCAATCGGTAAACGGTTGCAGCCGTTACTCTTCGCAATTACAACCGCGGGCTTTGACCTTACCGGTATTTGCTACGAACTTCGGACCTACGTTCTGGAAATTCTGTCCGGAGCGGCACAAAGTGAAGATCAGTTCGGTGTGATTTACACGATTGACAAGAATGATGATTGGAAATCGGACGCTGCTTTGCAGAAAGCAAATCCGAACTGGGCAGTATCGGTTATGCCAGAGACGATCAAGTCCCTTCGGGATAAGGCGGTTCAGGTCGCCAGTGCAGCAAACAACTTCAAAACGAAACATCTGAACGTTTGGTGCAATGCGAACTCTGCCTGGATGGATATGGTCGCGCTTTCAAATTGTGTCGATGAGAACCTATCTTTAGAGCAATTTGAAGGCGAGGAATGCTTTATAGGCATAGACCTTGCCAGCCGCATCGACATTGCAGCAATGGTGAAATTGTTCCGGAGAACTATTGACGGAAAAACTCACTACTACGCTTTCGGCGATTACTGGCTTCCGCGAGACACCGTTGAATCCTCTCCGAACAGTCAGTACAGAGGCTGGGATGTCACAGGCGAGCTGCATGTCACGGACGGCGCGTCTACCGACTTCGATCAAATCGAATCACAGCTGCTGGAAGACTGCAGCCGGTTCGATGTCATGGAGGTTCCTTACGACCCCTTCCAGGCGACACAGTTTTCGGAACGAATGCTCCGACAGAACGTTCCGATGATCGAGTGTCGAGCAACAGTCCTTCAGTTCAGTACTCCGATGAAGGAAATCGAAGCGGCCGTCCGAGACGGCCGTTTTCATTACAACGGGGATCGTGTGCTGACCTGGATGTTCTCTAACGTTACCTGTCACCAGGACGCCAAGGAAAACATCTTCCCGCGCAAAGAAAGAGTCGAAAACAAAATCGACGGCGTTGTCGCTTTGATTATGGCCATGAATCGCGCAATGGCTGCCGGCGAAGAATACGACCTAAACGCATTTTTAGACCGCGATGTCTGTTTGAGATTTTGATATGTTTTCATTTACACGATGGTTCACCGGAGGCCTTCTCGGTGACAAACGAGGCATTCAAAGCCCCTACCCGATGGGCGCAACGGTCCCGAACCTGAAAAACGTCGGTCCGAATGAAGCGCTGCAGATCAGTACCGTCTGGGCCTGCGTTGATCTGATCACAAAAACCCTTGCCTCCATGCCGATGCAGATTTTTGAGATCAAGAAAAACAAGCGCGAGATTTCCCGGGGCAGCAACCTTTGGACACTGCTCCACGATTCTCCGAATGCGCTGATGACGCCGTTCGAGTTTTATCGTGCCCTCCTGCTCGATCTCATTCTTCGAGGCAACGGATATGCGGTGGTGGACAGAAACAGCAGCGGCGAAGTGGTCGCCATGTTCCCGATCTCAGCCGATCAGGTAACTGTTCAAACGGTAGAAAAATCTGAAAATCAGATTGAAATCGTCTATGAATACAAACTAAACGGCGTGCCTTACCAGTTCGCGCCGGAGCGCATTCTTCACCTGAAGGGAATGGGAAAAGGCCTCATTGGTTTATCAAATCTTGAGTTCATGCGTCCGAATCTGGATGAGAGCATCAAGATGCAGGAAAACAGCGCCCTTCTCTTTGGCAACGGAAGTTCGGCCAAGGGCATCTTGACGGTCGACCACAATCTGGACGACACCGCGCGCAAAAAGTTAGCCAAAAAGTATTCCGGCATTCAGCTCTACAACGAATCGGGCCTTTGGATTCTTCCGGCCGACATGCGTTATCAGCAGGTGAGCTTATCGCCGGCTGACACCGAGCTTCTGGAGAGCCGCCGATTCAGCGTTGAGGAAATCTGCCGCTGGTTCGGTGTTCCGGAAGTCCTGATTAACGGCTCAAGCGATAAGGTCGAGGAGGCTATGGATCTGTTTTACAAAACAACCATTAGACCGCTGGCCATCAATATTGAACAGGCCGTCCGGAAATCAATCTTCACGGCCGACCAGCGAGAAAAGTTCACCTGTGAATTTAACCTCGATGCCATGCTGCGCGCGAGTCTGTCCAGTCGTGCAGAGGTGTACGCGAAGATGGTCCAGAACGGCCTCAAAACTCGTAACGAGTGCCGCGAACTTGAAAACGATGCGCCTTTGGACGGCGGAGACGGTCTAACCGTTCAGAACAATCTTGTTCCGATTGATCAACTTGGAAAGATTGATCCGAGTCAAACCAGCCAAAAGGAAATTCCTGAGGAAATCAGACAATGACATTAAGAGCATTAAAACTGACCGCGAAACAGGCTCGGCTTTCTGCGACCGGCCGAACCTTTACGGGCTATGCCACCGTTTATGACAATGTAAACACTTACGGTTTTTCAATTGCGGCGGGTGCCTATGACGAACTTTTGAAAAACGGTGTTAAGCCCAGAATGTTTTTCAATCACGATTCCTGGGGCGTGCCCATCGGTATTTGGACAAAGCTCGAAAGTGACGACATCGGGTTGAAAGTTACCGGAGAACTCACTGAAGGTCTGGAAGAAAGTGACCGCATCCTCGCTTGTCTGAAACATGGATCTGTGGACGGATTGAGCGTCTGTATCGGTTATGACGAT
The DNA here is from genome assembly GCA_900552195.1 of uncultured Sutterella sp. Taxonomy (GTDB): domain Bacteria; phylum Pseudomonadota; class Gammaproteobacteria; order Burkholderiales; family Burkholderiaceae_F; genus Parasutterella. The sequence continues at coordinate 4,068 of URYO01000085.1, forward strand.
GACTGCATTCTTGGTTCCAAAATTATTAAGGTTTTGAGCTTGAATGAAATCAGCGTGGTGACTTTCCCGGCTGACGAAAGAGCACGAATCACTGAGGCCCTGAGCGCACAGCTCGAAACACAAATCAAGAGCCTCTCTAACGAAAAAGATTTTGAAGACTTCCTGCGTGATGCCGGCGGTCTGTCGAGAGCGAGAGCAAAGCAATTTATCTCGCAAGCAAAGAGTTGTCTGTCTGCTCAGCGTGATGCTGAACTGCCGATCGACTCGAACCTTCTGGCAGACATCTGCCGTGAATCTAACCGTCTTGTAGGAAAATAAAATGGACCCTAAAGAAATCAAAGCAATACTTGAAACAATCAAGCAAAATCTCAGCAAAGCAGCTTCCGCCGAAGAAATTAAACAACTGAAAGAGGAACTTGCCAGGCTCTCCAAGCAGCTTCAGGATATGCAGTCCGACGATGCAGTCGGCAAGCTCAAAGAAGAAACTGCCAAGTTGTCTAAGCAGGTTTTTGAACTGCAGCAGAAAAACTCTTTCTCTGCCGGCGAACCCAAGGCTCCCGTTGTGAAGTCTCTCGGCCAAATGTTCGTTGAATCCAAGGAATACAACAACTTTAAGCTTGGCCAGAGCAGCCGTGTTCGCGTGACCCTTGCAGAGAGTGATACGACTACCACGCAGACAAACAACCCGATCACCACACCGACAAACGGCGTTCCTAAAGACCGTATCGCAGGCATCATTGCTGCACCGGCAATTCCGCCTGTCGTTGGAGCGTTGCTCAATTCCGGTACCACGACATCCAATATGATCGAGTACCTGAAGGAATCCGATGAAGACAACAACGCGGCTGAAACGGCTGAAGGTGCCAAGAAGCCTTACTCCACCTTCTCCTTTGCAACAGAAACCGCTCCGGTTCGCACGATTGCCCACATCACTCGCATTACCCGCCAGCTCGCGGATGACTTGCCTGCTCTGGCAGCTTTCATTGATAACCGTATGGCCAAGGGTGTTGAGGATCGCGTTGAAGCACAGATCATCAAGGGCGACGGCACCGGACAGAACCTCGGAGGTCTCTTCAAGACCGGCAACTACACGGACCACGGTTACAAGACCACCGATAAGTTCTCCAAGCTCGACATTCTGAAGAAGTGTATTGCTCGCCTTCAGGCTGCCGGCTACCGTCCGCAGGCCGTTCTGATGAATCCTCTGGATTGGGCTGATCTCACGCTGGATAAAAAGACAGACGGCTCTTACCTCTTAGGCAATCCTGCCAACTCTACTCAGGATGTCGTCTGGGGAGTTCCGGTTGTCCTGTCTGCCTCCGTAACAAGCGGAAACTTCATGGTCGGGGACTTCTTCGCTGCGGCTACCGTTTACACACGCCAGGGCACTGTTGTTGAAATCTTTGAACAAGACGGCGACAACGTTGAAAAGAACCTGCTCACCATTCGCGCAGAGTGCAGAAAAGCGCTCGCTGTTGAGGTTCCGTCCGCGTTGATCGGCGGAACATTCCCGGCCGAAAGCGCCTCCTAATCAAACGGGCCCTCCGGGGCCCTTTTTCATAGGCATCATCCATGAGCGACTACAAAAGTAATCCTCTTGTTTCTGTCAAGGAGCTTTGTGACTATGTGCGATGCGAGCCTGGTATTGATGATGACTTGTTATCTTCACTCGCGTTGGCGGCCACCGGGCAATGCCAGCACTATGTAACAAGAGAAGAATTGACGGTCGGAGGAACGGACGGCGGAAAGTTTTCTGCGATTACTGAACCTCAGTTTGCTCAGATTCAGCTTTGGATTAAGGCGCAGGTCGCGTATTGGTACAACCACCGCGAATCCGCCGGCCAAAAGCTGGAGATTCAACCGTCTTTTCATTATCTGCTGGATTCAGTGAGGAC
>URYO01000086.1 GCA_900552195.1 uncultured Sutterella sp.
AGGGCCGGATGAATATTTACTATTTTATTCGGATAATCATGCAAAATGGCATCAGGTACTTTCAAGAGGAAGCCTACGAACTTCTTCAACCTGCGTTTTCAGCATGGTGCACAAGCGTTCAACTGTGTTAGCCGTAAAGCGCAGAGAAAGCAGTTCTTCCTGAATTGCGTCCTGAGCCTTAATGAAGGCAGGAGAGCGGTAACCCTCTGCCTCGTAGGCATGCTTCAGATCCTGATAAAGCTCTTTGCAGTGATCCAGTTTGGCAAGAACAACTGTCTTGAGTTCGTCAATCTGACCTGCCGTCATACCGGAAGCACCGATGTCTGTGCTTTCATCGTCTTCAGCCACCTGCTCACTGGCTTCTTCATCCAAACCGTCAACCAAGCCGTCAACGATCTGGTCAATCTGCATCGTGCCGTTTCTAACCTTTTCAGCGTCTTCCAAAATGGCAACGATGGTCGTCGGGCAGCCGGAAATAGCGTGAACCATGTGCTTCAGACCGTCTTCAATTCGCTTAGCGATTTCAATTTCGCCTTCACGAGTCAGAAGCTCGACAGACCCCATTTCTCTCATGTACATTCTGACAGGATCAGTCGTACGACCGAATTCGCTGTCAACGGTAGCCAAAGCGGCTTCTGCTTCTTCTTCAGCAGCGTCGTCACTGGCTGTCGGAACAGAGTCGCCGATAAGCAAATCGTCGGCGGTCGGAGCCTGTTCATAGACCTGAATGCCCAGGTCGGCCAATGTCGAAATGATCTGGTCAATCTGATCCGGATCGACAATGTTTTCCGGCATGTGGTCGTTAACTTCAGAGTAAGTCAGATATCCTCTTTCCTTACCCATGCGGATTAACGCCTTGAGCTTGTTCAGACGAGTTTCTTTATCGTCTTCTTCATGATGAGCATAGCTGCGGTTCAAGGCCTCTTTCATTGCCTTGTCACGAGCTTTGCCTTTTCCGCGAACAGACACCGGCGGAACATAAGATTCAGCGATTGCGACTTCTTCGTCGATAGAATCATCATCGCTGTCACCAACCAAATCGTCTTCGGTTGTTTCAACTTTTGCCTTTCTGCCGGGACGGCCGCGCTTAGCTTCAGGTTTTGCCTTCGCAGTTGTCTTTTTAGCTGCTGTTTTCTTTGTAGGAGCTTTTTCATCAGCTGCTTCGTCAGCTGCGGTAGATTTAGCAGTAGTCTTTCGAGTTGTCTTTTTTGCAGTTGTCTTTGCAGGAGTTTCTTCGGCTGCAGCTTTAGTGGCTTTAGCTGTCGTTGCCTTCCTCGTCGTTTTTTTGACGGGTTCTGCAGCTACTTCGGCTGCACTTTCTTCAACAGCTGCTTTCTGAGCACGAGTTCGCTTCGGGGCAGCTGTTTTCTTTACAGCAGTCTTCGTCGCTGTAGTTGTTTCGGTCGCCTCTACTTTTTCTGTAGTATCGACGCCGACGTTGGTAGTTGTCTTCTTAGTTGTTTTTTTGGCTGTTGCCATGTTCCACCTTATGATGACTACGCATCAAACGATCGAAAAAACAAAAGCGGAAAAAATGCACCGCAAAACTGCTCGTGTAAAATTCCGCCTGTCTTTAACGAATTAACCTGAAACGGACGGTCGAAGGAAGCAAAAAATTCAAGCGGCCATGGCTTTTGACCGATACGTAAATCCTTCAACACCCGACTCAATTTCAGGGTTTTTAAAGCGCCTCCGATCTATCCTCGATCTCCTGGGCGCGCAAATAGCCCTACCGACTATCTTGGTGAGTTAATTTTACCATGCCTGTCAAGTCCATTCTTTTTGCGAATTCGTCGCAAATTGAGGACTATTTTTGATAATGAGCTTAGGGAACTGTTGGGTAGGTTTTGCGAAGAACTTTTTCGACGAGAATGCCCCATACCGGAAGCAGCCAAAGAAAGACCGCGGCAATAACGCAGCTTTCAGGCGCACCGATCGTTGCCACTGGTACAGCACCGGCGATGGACCATGGAATCAACGGGGCAATGACAATCGCGGTGTTTTCCAAAGAAGCGGCCATTTTGATCTTGTCCGGCTGGATCTTATTGCAAAGCTGCTCGGTCAAAATAACTGCAAGCATTTGGTTGCAGGATAAGGCCGCTGTCGCCAAAGCGGTCAGCGTAATGGTTAGGAAAACGCCTGCCTTCGCACCGAGATAAGCAATGCCGCTTTCCAAACGTCTCAGCATCCCCGTCAACTCAAAAATCCCGGCAAACGTGCAGGATATCGAGATGATGCAGCAAACCTGAATCATCGAAATGACTCCGCCGCCGTTCATGAGACGCCCAACCTCAGGAGAACTCGCCTGGTATCCGCTGAATAAAATCTTGCAAAGTTCAATAGAACCTAAATCTCTCAGAAAAAGCGCTGTGACGAAAGCCGATGCGATACTCGCGATCATAGTGAGCTTAATGTCGGCCTTGAGCATGACCATCGTTAACAGAATGACGGCCGGAATCAAGGTCCAAGCTGAGAGGACATATTCCTGACTAAAAAGTTTTGTCAAGTCAATATCCGCGGCCTGGGCGCCCTGCCCGTTTCCTACAAAAAAGTAAACGAGGCACGCGAGGAGGAAGGGGATCAACCCTGTCCTCAGCATATTTTTAATGTTTTTATAGAGCTCCGTACCGGTAACGGCGCAGACTAATTGCGCGCTGGTAGAGACCGGAGAGCAGCGATCTCCGACATAAGCTCCGGCAAGAGCGGCTCCGCCGGCCCAAAACGGAGAGACGCCCATACCGACACACAGCGACATGGTGACCACCCCCATCGTCGCAGCAGTGCCAAAGGAAGTTCCGATCAGAGAACTTAAGGCCGCGTTCAAGATGAAGGTACCCAGGAGACTCCAAGAAGGAGAAATGATCTCGGAGGCATAGCTGACCAGGTAGGCGATCGTTCCGCTGGCTCGCCAAGAGGCGGTCAACGCTCCGATTAAGAGCATCACTATGATGATGTTGCTGATCTTGGAAATGCTTTGACGACAAGCCTTTCCGATTTCCTGCAAGCTAAAGCCGCGGTAAAGAGCATAGCAGCAGAAAAGGAAAAACGCGAAAATCAGTGCGTAGAGGATCGATGTACCCGTGAAGAGGCAGTAAAAAAGAGAGGCACAAAAACTACCGACTGTCAGAACTTCTAACATTCCTACTTCTCTCGTTTTCTCAACAGAATATCGTTAATGCCCGCATCAATGGATTTGATTTCTTTTTGGAGATCCTGATCGAGCTGCATCAAATCTCTAAAAACCTTTCGGTCGGCGTCGTCTAACGTGCCCTTTGTCGACAAAGCCCGACGCTGTACCTCAACACGATTCAATTCCATCTGAAGAAGAATTCGGCGGCATTCCAAACGTGCTGCTTCCAGCGGTGTTTGGAGAATCTGTCCTTGACTTAGCCCTTTTCGAATGACGGAATCAATGCCCTCTTCCAGTAAGAAGGTAGAAATCATTGAACGGGCCGAATCCATTTCTTTTTCGAAATTTTCATCGGCCGGTCCCGGGAGGTCTGCTAAGAATTGAGCAAGTGTGTGGCCGCTCTCGTCCTCGTGCGTCACTCGCTCAATCACTTTGAACAGCAGTTCCGAAACCGGAGAATTGCTCTCAGACAGCTGCTCGGCGAGCATGCCTTCAAATTCCAGGGCCAGCTGAGGAAAACGCAGAAAGTTTCTTAGGAGTGCCATTAAAGGGGCGTCTGCCGTCGGAGGAATACTTCGTCCGGTCGACGTCGGAATCCGCGGCGTCTTATACCGGTCGTAGCCTCTTCCGAAGCTGTATCGCTGATTGCCAAAGCCGCTGGGTCTCTGAGGAGCCGCCGGCGGCAACACAGGAAAACCGAAATATTTACGGAGTTCGTCGGAATTCTTATAGCCGACTGCCGTGCTCAAACGTTCGATTAAGCCATCGCGCAGAAGCGGACTTTTTGTCTTACGAACGAGCGGAGATGCTTCTTCAATAAATGCGTTGCGGTCTTCAAGAACGGCTAAATCCAGTCCTTGAGACAATGCTTCAATCAGGTAACTGGAAAGCGGCAGCGCCTTTTTGAGCATCTCTTCGAAGGCGGGAGCGCCGGACTTCTTGACCAAACTGTCGGGATCTTCGCCCTCGGGCAGGAACACAAAACTGACTTTCTGAGCATCATCCAAGAGCGGAAGCGACAAATCCATCGCGCGCTTTGCCGCCTTACGCCCTGCCGCATCTCCGTCAAACGAGAAAATGACGTGATCGGTCATCTTAAGAAGGCGTTCAATATGCTCAGCTCGAATCGCTGTACCCAGTGGTGCACAGGCCTCTCCGAATCCGGCTTGAGAAAGCTGAATCACATCCATCTGGCCTTCGACCACGATGACGCGCTTTTTATCCTGAATGCTTTTGCGCGCTTCGTACAAACCGAAGACTTCGGAGCCTTTCGTAAAAATCGGAGTGTCGCCTGTGTTGATGTATTTAGGCTCTTCCCCGATCATGGTTCGCGCACTAAATGCAATGACTTGTCCGCGAATATTGCGGATCGGGAACATCAGGCGGTTGCGGAAGAAATCGTAGACGTTTCCGCTCTGACCGGTTCTCTGAAGACCGGCCTCTAAAAGCAAGGGTTTGAGGTCAGGTGTGAAGACGGCGTCTAAGTTATGCCAGGCATCCGGCGAGAAGCCGATGCCGAAACGCTCGATGGTTTCGTCTTTGAGTCCGCGGTTATGGAGGTAGTCTTGGGAAAACTTGTCGCTGTTGAACTTATCGCGGTAAAACTCCATCGCCCTCTGCATAATCTCGGACAAACGCGGTTTACCGCTCTTGGGTTTAGGTGCGCCGCCTTCGTAGCGAACCTGCATGCTGAATTCAGAGGCGAGCTTTTCGACTGCATCGACAAACGGAAGATTCTCATACTTCATTAAGAAGCTGATGGCGTTGCCGTGTTCTCCGCAGCCGAAGCAGTGATAGAAGCCGCGTTCGCGGTTCACTGAAAAGCTCGGACTCTTTTCATTATGGAAGGGACAGCACGCCCAAGCCGAAGCGCCCTTTTGCTGCAAAGGAACTCTGCGGTTAACGACCTCGTAAATGTCTGCTCGGTCAAGCAGTTCTTTAATAAAAGACTGTGCGATCAAGAATCAAACTCTCACAAGAAAAGGCGGGGATGGAAACTGTTTTGAAAGATCCTGCCGCTATAAACAAAAAGACGTCCCGCAGGACGTCTTTTATAAAATCTTCCAGCTTACTGAGCCAGTCTTGCCTTAAGCAGTGCGGAAACTCTGCCCATGTCAGCTTTGCCTGCGACTTTCGGCTTGATCATTCCCATGGCTTTGCCCATGGCAGCCGGGCCGCTGAGTCCGGCGGAAGTCACAACCTCGTCAACGATTTTCTGAATTTCTTCATCAGAAAGCTGAGCGGGCAAATAGACTTCGAATGTCTTAATTTCCGCAGACTCTTTATCGGCCAAATCCTTACGATTTCCGGCCAGATATTGTTCAACTGAGTCTTTGCGCTGCTTGATCAGTTTTGCAATGATCTGCTGAATGACAGCATCATCTGCGGTGATCTGCTCGTCGACTTCTTTCTGTTTGATGGAAGAAAGAAGCATACGAAGCGCGCTCAGTTTTTCTTTGTCATGAGCGCGCATCGCGTCGCGCATATCAGAGGTGATCTGGTCTCTTAAACTCATAACTGCCTCTGTTTTGAAGTGCTTGAAGAATTAGTAGAGCTTCTTCGGGAGCATCATGCTGCGAAGACGCTTGTAGTGACGCTTGATAGCGGCAGCTTTTTTGCGTTTGCGTTCAGCAGTCGGTTTTTCATAGAATTCGCGAGCGCGAAGTTCAGTTAAAAGACCGCTCTTTTCGATCGTGCGCTTAAAGCGACGAAGAGCAACTTCAAAAGGTTCGTTTTCTTTAACACGGATTGTGGGCATCGAGCACCTAAACTAAATAACTGTTT
>URYO01000087.1 GCA_900552195.1 uncultured Sutterella sp.
CCACGCCTTCGGGGTTGCGGTAGATGGCCTTGCGGTTGGCGCGGTAGAAGGTGTTGAATGTCTGGGCATCAGCCTTGCGCGCCATAGAGTGTTGCCAAAACCCAAGCTGTTAGGACCGAAATCCAGGCAATTTTTCCGAAGTTCATACGTTCTCCTTATAAGTGAACCTTGCTTTATACAGGGTTTTTACTTGTCAGAACGAGAAGCTCGCATAATTTGAGTAGTTAACTGCCCATTGTGCGTCTAAACAATTTGTGATCCCATCGGTTGTTACTTCTCTTAGGACCCTTCTAAAAAGTGGTCGTCCTCAGGGATCTCAAAGTCCCTACAGATGAGATTGCTAGCTTTAAATAATTGCTGAACTTAATTCCTGAACGAGGCAGTCTTCTCTCCTTGGATAAGCAGAACAATCCAGTATTCGAGTCGGAACAATAGACAAAAGAGCCGCACCTAAAAGATGCGGCTCTCCAAGAGCAGATGCCGAAAATTAGAAGGCCAAGCCAAGCGCCAGCTTGAAGGTCACCGGAGACGGGCGCATCGAGAAGCTGTCGTCCGTCGGGCTGTGCGCTTTGTAGCGCGGGAAGCCTAAATCCATACCGCCGGTCACATGAAGATTACGTGTGACGGCGACCGTTCCGCCGGCCTGAATAACCGGAGTGAAAATGTCCTTCTTGGCACCCCAGCCTTCTTTGAAGTCCTGCTGGTCGCTTCTGAAGTATCCTGCACCGACACCGGCGTAAAGCTTCACGCGTTCGGCGGCTCTGAAGTGATACTGCACGGCAAGGCTGTAGCTCGTAAGTTTGTAGCTTCCGACCTTGCTGCCGTTGGCATGAATACTGTGTGTTCCGGAGCGGTTGACGGAGAAATCCAAGGCCCATTCCGGCGTGACAAAGTAGCGAACACCGGCAGAGTAAGAGCCGTCAGAAGAAATAGAAGAAGGTTTCGGCGTGCCTTTCAGCGTTGTCTTCTGCCATCCGCCGCCTGCATAAATCAGCACTTTATTGGAGAAGAGCGACTTCGGCGTATCCGGCATATGACGAGTCTTACGATCGTCAAACGTCATGTTGGCGAAGAAGAAAAAGATGTCGGAGAACGGGACATAGGTTCCGTAGATGCTGAAGTTGTCCGTGCCGACACCGAGCAGAGGCAGCGGCGCCGGGAACGGAATCCACTTGTAGTCGCCGCGGGCCGTCAAACCGATGGTGTAGCCGGCTTCAGCATAGAAGGGTGTGCTGCCGAGTCGCCAGCGGGACAGCCAGCCGTAGCCCAAGAACGGTTCAAAGTTATTGTGGGAATCGGAGAACGCCATGGCGTACATGATTCTGCGGTTTCCGCGGCTGTCGATAAAGTTGCGCGAAATACCACCGCCCCACGTATAACCGTTTTCGTTGTGGCGTTTTTCAGTTTTGTATGCATATCCCGGATGAATCGTGTAGGCGGGGAGGAGCAATCCGGAAGAGCCTTCCGAAATAATGGTCTTCATTCCGACCCAGGTGTCGGAGAGGTAGCTTCCGGAAGAATCTTCCTCGGAAACCATGCCGGCGGGGAGGGTATCGACAATTGCTTCCCAAACCGAACGACCGGAGTCTTCAGCAGAAGCAGACGAGGCGATCGCGATAAGTCCAGCCCCGAAAATAGTTCTAATGATCTTATTTTTCACGACTTTTTCAATGGAGTGCAAAGCTTGAAAAATTCTACAGAAAAAGATCTCCTTTTTATTCCGTTTGATCATTAGAACGAGCTCAATTAACGCAATTTTGATACCTGTTTTGTGTAACGAGGCTTTTTAGCAAGCTCGCGGAACTTGCGGAATCGTTGGAATCTAATTAAAGTTGCACCGCGAAGTTCGTCGGACAATCGCCGGGGAGAAAGACCTCGGAGGAAAGTCCGGACTCCACAGAGCACCGTAGGAGGTAACACCTCTCCGCCGAAAGGCGAGGACTAGAGCAACAGAGACGAGCCGATTCAGTTCGGTTGAAACGGGCAATCTCTACGGGGAGCAACATCAAATAGGCAGCTAGTGAACCTGCTCGGCGAGGCTGCGGGTAGATGGCTCGAACCCGGAAGTGATTCCGGGTCTAGATGAATGATTGTCATGCTGCTTTTTTGCGGCACACAGAATCCGGCTTACAGATGGACTTCGCCCTTCTATCTTTTCTATTAAATTCAAATAATTAAGTAAAGCGAAAACTAAAGAACAAGAATAAGTTTCGCTCAATGTGAGAGTCGGTGGAGGAAAGTGGAAAAAAGTGGCTAAAATTGAGACTTAGAAAAGGTAGATTTTTGTCTCGTTTTAGTCGTGTTCCAAGGCTCTCCGCACATCAATCTTGACGCCAAAGGGCGTCTATCAGTGCCTTCTCGTTATCGAGAGGCACTGGCGCAGTTGTGCTCCGGCCAAATGACCTTTACCCGGCATCCTGACGGGTGTGCTTTGCTTTACCCGCGCAATGTCTGGGAAACAAAGAGAACCGAATTGATGGCACTTCCATACTCGGCCAGAGTCTTTCAAAGAATCGTGATGGGTTCTGCCGTGGATGTGGATATGGATGCCAGCGGCAGACTGCTGGTGCCTGCAGAGTTAAGAAAAGCATGCGGTCTTTCCAAAGAGATCGTTCTTGTAGGATTGGGCTCGCACTTTGAGCTGTGGGACGCAGAGAAGCTTGCGGAAAGCGAAGCTAAAGCAATGACAGAAAACCTATCGGATATCGCCGCCCAATTCAATTTTTAAAAATAAGGTAGTTTTCTGTGCAGGCAGAAGTCTTGGTTCATCGCCCGGTACTTGCTGAAGAGTCTCCCCGACTCCTGGTAACCGATCCGAATGGTGTCTATGTCGACGGTACTTTCGGCCGTGGAGGGCACTCGCGCCTGATACTGGAAAAACTCTCTCCTCAAGGGCGCTTGATCGCGTTTGACCGAGACGAAGAAGCCGTTAAGGCCGCGGCACAAATCAAAGATCCGAGGTTTCAGATTATCCATGCTCCTTTTGCCTCCATGAAAGAGGAATTGGCAAAGATCGGCATTGATAAAGTCAACGGCATTTTTCTTGATATCGGAGTCTCCAGCCCTCAGATCGATGACCCGGAGCGCGGATTTTCGTTCCGTTTCGACGGTCCATTGGACATGCGCATGGACACGAGCACGGGAGAAACGGCGGCAGAATGGATTGCCCGCGCCGATGCTGCCGAGATGGCCAAGGTTTTTAAAGATCTCGGAGAAGAGCGCTTTGCCATGAAAGCCGCTAAGGCGATTGAGAAGGCCCGAGCCAAGGAACCGATTCTCCGCACGAAGCAGCTCGCAGATTTGATTGCAGCGACTTTGCCGCGCAATAAAAAAGACAGCGCACAGCATCCGGCGACCCGCATTTTCCAGGCGATTCGAATTCATGTGAATCAAGAGCTCGAGCAGCTGAAACGTGCGCTTGAGTCTGCCGGCTCCCTGCTGCTTCCCGGCGGCATGCTGGCGGTTATTTCCTTCCATTCACTGGAAGACCGCATCGTAAAGAAATTCTTTGAAGCCGCGGCAAACCCTGCCTCCGGTATCGATCCGCGTCTGCCGCTGCTGCCTTCGCAGCTGCCGCAGCCGCTGTTTAATCGTGCCGTTCGTATTCTTCCCTCGGAAAAAGAATGCGAGGAAAATCCTCGCGCCAGAAGTTCGGTGCTTCGCGGCGCTTCCAGGACGGATGCGCCTTGGCCTGAACAGGGAGTGCGGGTATGAATGAGTTCCGCTTCCTGGTCGGGATAATTGTGATCTTGGAGCTGGTTCTTTTTGCATGCGGGCTTAAAGTCGTAGAGAACCGCCACAACGCCCGAAAACTGTTCATCGAACTTGAGCACGAACAGCAGGTCCATCATTCACTGATGGATGAAAAGGCCCGCCTCAAGCTTGAGATCTCCAACTTGGAGCAAATCCGTCAGGTCGAAGTCCGCGCTAAAGAGGGCGGCCTGGCCCCCGCCGAAAACGATCGCGTGATTATCCTGGATAAGAACGCCGCTTCCTCCGGAGCCCAAAAATGAGAATCAGGCAGTGGCTCAGAGACGCATGGGACAATGTCTTCATGCCGACGGAAGAAAAACGCGGTGACGATGACAGCGTTAAGGACCTCCTGCGCCTGAAAATCAAACCGGGCCGAAGCAAGTTTGTATATTTCATGCTGCTTCTGTGCTTTACTGCGCTTGGCGTCCGAGTCGGCTGGCTGCAGCTCGGCTTTAATACGGAATTTCTGCAGAAACAAGGGGCGATGCGTTTCCAGCGCACGATCGAAGTGCCCGCGATGCGCGGTCAGATTTATGACCGGAACGGTACGCTGCTGGCAACGAGTGTGACCGCTAAAGCGCTCTGGATTATCCCTCAGGACGTTCAGATTACGATCACTCAGCTCAAAGAAATTGCAAAGACGCTGGATATTCCGCTTTCCGAACTTAGGAAAAAATTTAACTCCAAACGCACATTTGTCTACCTGAAGCGTCAGGTTCCGATTGAAACGGCGGAGAAGGTACTGGATATGAAAATTCCGGGCCTGCACTCCACCCGAGAATTCCTTCGCAGTTATCCCGACGGCGAAGCGGCCGCTCAGATCGTCGGTCTGACCGGTTTGGACGGCAACGGTATTGAAGGCATTGAACTGGCTGCGGAAAAACGCTTGGCAGGAAAACCCGGCTCTCGCCGCGTGATGAAGGACCGTCTCGGACGCATCGTGGAAGACGCTTGGTTAAAAGAGCCGATGAACGGCGAAAACATTACGCTCACGATAGACTCCCGTCTCCAGAACCTTGCTTATGAAGCCTTGGGCCGTCAGGTTGAGAATCTGAAAGCTAAAGGCGGCTCCATTGTGATTGCCGACCCGAAGACCGGCGACATTCTCGCGCTCGCAAACTACCCGAGCTTTAACCCGAACAACCGCGGCAAGATTTCGCGCACAGGAGTTCGTAACCGCGCCATTGTGGATACATATGAACCGGGTTCGACGATGAAGCCCTTCTCGGTGGCTGCCGGCCTCGAAGAAAAGAAAGTGACGCCGAATACGCTCTTCCAGATCGGCCGCTCCATGTCTTTCGGTCGTCATTCGATCGGTGACTCCCACTACAGCAAAGAGCTGACGGTAACGGGCATTATTCAGCACTCGAGCAACATCGGTACGTCTAAAGTGGCGCTGCTGATGACGCCGCAGGTCATGTGGTCTTATTACGACAAGCTTGGCTTCGGCCATTCTCCGCAGATCGGATTCCCGGGTGCGGTGGCCGGACGTCTGCGTCCTGCAAAGAACTGGCGTCCGATCGAACAGGCCACGATGTCTTATGGACACGGTGTCACGGTTTCTCTGCTTCAGCAGGTCCGCGCCTACACGGTGTTTGCACGTGACGGAGACATGATTGAGCTCTCCATTTATAAAGATCGTGCTTACCGCGAACCGCAGCGGGTCTTTAGTGCCAAGACCGCCGATCAGATGCGCGACATGCTCGCGAAAGTTGTTGAAAAGGGCGGAACGGGTTTCAGAGCCCGCGTTGAGGGCTACACCGCTGCCGGTAAGACCGGTACGGCCTACAAGGTCGAAGGCGGCCAGTACGTGAGAAAGTACGTTGCCGGTTTTGCGGGTTATGCGCCTGCCCATGATCCTCAGATTGTGGTGGGCATCATGATCGACGAACCGATGGTCGGAAAACACTTCGGTTCGACAGCTGCCGCTCCGCTCTTCTCTGAGATGGTCTCGAAGACACTGCGTTTGATGGCGATCAATCCGGACCGCCCGGAAGACTTTATGGTGACGAAAAACGATAAGAAGCCTTCCAAGGCTAAAGCGGTGCCCGCTAAGACCCATGCTTTGAAAGAATCGAGCCGTGCGCAAGGAAGGCGCCGAAGCTCTGTCCGGCCGAACCTTTGAATTTGATATTAAGCGTATGTTCCGGTAATCC
>URYO01000088.1 GCA_900552195.1 uncultured Sutterella sp.
TCTTACAGAAGCCAAGAGACTGATGATTGATGAACAGTTCGAGGCAGCTCAGGCTTGCTATCGAGTCGGATATGACAGTCCCACGTATTTCAGCCGAGAGTTTAGAAACCTGTTCGGAGAGTCGCCCGCAAAACACGTCAAACGAATTGCTGCTGAGATGCAATAGTCGTTTTTCGGCTTCTTCGAAGCGTTAAATTCAGCCGAGATAATACAAACGAAAAGGAGAGAAGGCCATAACTTTGTTCTTTAGCGGTCAATGCTCTTGAATAACCAGGCCAAACACGGCCCGAGATGACCATCTCGGTCGAATCAAAATCCCGGATGCTGTGGTATCTTTAGAATAATTTTCGAGAAATGAATGAATACAGACGCACATTCCTTAGAGTTTCATCTCGCTGACGAAGAAGCGACGTCAGAACTGGGCGCTCGGCTGGCTCGAGCCTTGGACTCCGTTAAATCCGAAATCCTGGAAAAGGGACTCAACATCAAGTTGGTCGGGGATTTAGGCGCCGGTAAAACCTACCTGATGCGATCCGCTCTGCGCGCCCTAGGATTTGAAGGCCGTGTAAAAAGTCCTACCTTCTCTTTATTGGAGACCTACAAGGTCGACGGCTTTACGGTCAATCATTTTGACTTCTATCGTTTCGAGGATCCGGTCGAATTTGAAGAAGCCGGATTCCGCGAGAACTACGGCCCCGGAAGGGTAGTGGCGTCCGAGTGGACGTCCAAGGCAGAGCCTTTTGTTCCGCAGCCGGATCTGACCATCACGCTTAAGAATGAGGGAGAGGGCCGCGTCTGTGATATTTCAGCAAATTCTGCTCTCGGCAATCAAGTTTTAGAAGTACTCAAAAAATAATGAACACTCGCAGGTCGTTTTTGGAAGGAGCGGGCGGCGCTCTTTTGCTCTCCTTTGTTCCCTGGTCTCCGGCGTACGGAGCCCAAGTGGTCGACGTCCGCGCCTGGCCTGCGGAAGAATACACACGCATCACGATTGAGCATGATGCGCCGATGAAGTTCAAATACTTTGTTCTGCGCAATTCCGATCCGGTCAGATTGGCTGTGGATATTGACGGTTTGCTTCTGACCGATAAGCTCAAGCAGATTATTCAAAAAGTTAAGCCTAACGATCCCTATATTTCCAGAATTCGGGTCGGCCAGAACCGACCGAATGTGGTTCGTATCTCGATTGATTTCAAGACTGATGTCGATCCTCAGGTTTTCTCGCTGAAGCCGGCCGGCCAATACCGATACCGTTTGGTTTTTGACATCTATCCGGCGACACAGAAAGATCCTCTGATGGCCATCATCCAGAAGGAAGAATCTGAGCCGGACGCGATTAAGAGCCTTTTGGCTCAGGTTGCCGAAGGTCAGAAGCGAATGGAGGAAAACCGCGCTGACTCCGGAGAAGAGGTCGATCAGCTGGGCCAAATCTTGGCGGGTATTGCGGATGGCTCGCTTGCTCCGATGCGTCCGGATGAAGAACCGAAAGGGACCTCAAAGCCGTCGCAGACGAAGCCGGCAAAGAAACCGGCAAAGAAACCGGAAGCGCAGCTGGCACAGACAAAGCCTTCAAAGACGAAACCAACTCGCTCTCCGAGGGTCAGAACCTTGGTCATCATGATCGATCCGGGGCACGGCGGAGAAGATCCGGGCGCTATCGGAAGAAGACATCGGACAAGAGAAAAAGACGTCGTGCTGGCAATTGCACGAATTTTGCGCCAGGAACTTAACGAAATTGAAGGCGTCAAAGCCATGCTCACCAGAGACGGGGACTACTTTGTTCCGCTCCAGAGAAGAGTTCAGAAGGCGCGTGCGGCCAAAGCAGACTTCTTTGTTTCGATCCACGCCGACGCCTGGGTTAAGCCGACGGCGAGAGGATCGTCTCTTTACGTGTTGAATACCAGAGGCCAGGTATCTACGGCGAACCGCTGGCTTGCCCGCAAGCAGAATGATGCCGACTTGATCGGCGGCGTTAACCTCAGCAATAAAGACAAGCAGATTGCTCGAATCCTGATGGATATGTCCATGACGTCTCAGGTTTCGGACAGTATGGTTTACGGCGCTCGAATTCTGAACGAACTCTCGAGAATCAATCAGCTGCACCGTGGAAAAGTAGAGCAGGCAAACTTTGCAGTGTTAAAGGCGCCGGATATTCCTTCCGTGCTTGTGGAGACGGCCTTCTTGTCGCACCCTGAAGAGGAAAAGAAGCTGCGTACGCGAGCCTTCCAGCGTAAATTGGCTTATGCCATTGGAAACGGAATTCTGAAAGGTTTTGGCCACAAATCAAGACTGGGCTTCTAACTGTTAAAATAAATCTATAAAAATATAGTAAAAAGTATAAATTATTTGTAGATTATGAACTCTGACTTTGTTCCGATTGGGCAAGCGTCTAAAATTCTTGGCGTCTCAATCCAGACCCTCCGCAATTGGGAGAAAACAGGCAGACTGCTTCCGGATTTTGTTTCGGCTGGCAGGACTCGTCGTTACAGCAGACGCCGACTCCTTTCTATTGCCGGATTGACTAATTCTGAAACTAAAGAAGATCAGAAGGTAACCATCGCCTATGCCCGGGTGAGTACTAATGAGCAAAAGGAAGACTTAAGCCGACAAATAGAATTATTGGAACTCTTTTGCGCAAAGAACGGTTTTACCTATGAAGTCATTTCCGACTTGGGGTCCGGAATGAATTATCGAAAGAAGGGGTTGAAAAAACTTCTGGACGCTCTTCTTAACGACAAGGTTGAACGCTTGGTCATCACTCACAAAGATAGGCTGCTGAGATTCGGAGCGGAGCTGGTTTTCACTATCTGTGAAACTAAGGGGGTTGAGGTTATCATCCTCAATAAGGGAGATGAAACGGTAGGATTTAAAGAAGAACTTGCCAAAGATGTTCTTGAAATAATCACCGTTTTTTCTGCCAAGTTGTACGGAAGTCGAAGTAAAAAGAACCGAGAGCTTCTAAAAAAATTAACCGAAACCGCGAAGGATCAGCTCTAGGGCTTTAAAAATGACAGTAACTTTGTCCCACAAGATCGAACTAAAGGCGAACAATAAATTCAAAACTTATTGCCGCAAAGCCTTTGGTGTTTCTCGATTTACGTGGAACTGGGTTTTAGAACGAGTAAACGATAAAAGAGAGCGAAAAGAAAAAATCGACGTTCTCGAACTAAAAAAAGAGTTCAATCACATCAAAAGAAGGCAATATCCCTTTGTCATGGAGGTGACAAAGTATGCCTCTCAGCAGCCCTTTATCTTTTTGAAACGAGCCTTGTCTCAGTTTTTTGATGACCTCAAAAGCGACAAATCCTCTTCTAAACGGAAAGGCTTTCCGGTCTTTAAAAAGAAGAGATACAGCTCGGGATCGTTTTATATCGGCGGAGACTTGGTCGTCGTAAAGAACGGCTCTGAAATTAAAGATAAACGCTTCGGAGCTTCTGACAATAAACCCTACTTACACATTCCGAAGTTCGGTTGGGTAATGCTAAGGGAAGAGATTCGTTTTCCCGGAAAGATTAACAGCGTGACGATATCCCAGGACGGCGATAAATTCTTTGCATCATTCAGCATAGAGACATCCGAAATCGTTTATGAGGGGACGCATAAAGAGAATGCACAAGAGGCGTTATGCGGCTGCGACTGGGGAGTTAAAGATCTCCTGACGCTGTCTAACGGAATCAAAATCAAAGGAAGTAAGCATTTAAAGAGAAGACAAAGGCAACTTGCAAGGCAGCAGAGGAAGTTGGCGAAAAAACAGCACCCGAGAACCAAAGGTGACAAAACGCCAACATCCAAGAACTACATCAAACAGTCAAGGAAAGTAGGAAAGCTTTACCGACGGATCAAGGCTCAGAGGCTCGATGAGAATGAAAAGCTATCAACCGTGCTCGTCCGCCATTTCAGAGTTATCTGCTTAGAGACGCTAAATGTTAAGGGAATGATGTCAAATCATCGGTTGGCAAAAGCGGTGTCAGACAACAGCCCCTACGCTCTGAAAGAGATGATCAAAAGAAAATCAGCCCGTCGAGAAAGGACCGTTATTGAAGCGGATCAGTTCTATGCGAGTTCGAAAACCTGTAGAAGATGCGGCGAGGTAAACAAAGATCTTAAGCTCAGCGACAGGATTTTCGTCTGTCCCAAGTGCGGTTTTACCGAGGACAGAGACGTACAGGCTGCAAAGAATTTGACTGAGATATACATCAACAAAGTAGGGTCAGCTAGCCCCGAACTCAAGCCTGTGGATCTGACGGCTCTGTTAGACGATTTAGCAATAAATGGTCTGGCAACCAGCAGGGTTGAAACAGGAATTTAATTAAAGGTCTGTTTTATAGATTTTTGTAGATTTAAAGTAGCGGCCCTGAATCAAAACGAACACAAGGTTGCCGTCCGTGTTCCGACCTATAGCTATGAACACAGCAAAGGAGAAGTCGATACAGACTACAGTGATCTCAATAAGTTCAAGGTTGTTAAGGAAGGCAAGGATGTTGCCGTTATCGCGGCCGGTGACTTCTTCGTTAAAGGTGAAGGTGTTGTCGATGCTTTAGCTGAAAAAGGCATCAATGCAACCTTGATCAATCCCCGCTTCGTTTCCGGTGTTGATACAGATCTCCTGAATTCTCTCAAACAGAATCACAAAGTCGTGGTTGTTTTAGAAGACGGATCCAAGGAAGGCGGTTTCGGTGGCAGAGTCGCTCAGGCTGTCGGCGCAACCGGCATGAAGTGTCTGACTTACGGTCTTGAAAAAAAGTTTGTTGACCGCTACAACCCTGATGAACTCGAAAAAGCTTATCGCTTGACAGTTCCTCAGATCGTTGAAGACACGCTCAGCGCTTTGAATTAACCGTAAAAATAAAGCCTCAGCACAATGCCGAGGCCCGGAAGTTTCGTTAACGGAGCGGCCGAACCCGCTCCGTTAATTATTTATTGAGCTTTCTTAAGAGGAGAGCCAAACTAAACATCAGGGCAATCAAGCCTAGAACAATAAATAAAGCTTCGTGCAGGTTGGTATGCTGAGCCAGCCAGCCGATGGAAGGCGGAACGATAAGAAGCCCTCCGTAAGCCATGAATGCAACCGTACTTGTTGCAGCTGCAGCCGGAATCTTCCCGTTTTTCCCTGCCATGCTAAAAAGCGTAGGAACGACCGGAGCAAGCCCTAATCCCATGATCGCGTAAGAAATCAAGACCAGCCAAACGGAACTGAAACTCAGGACTCCGACCATTCCGACAAACGAAATAACGGACCCGAAAATAATCACGGGTATCTCACCGAATTCCTTTCTCAGAGGATCTCCGACCAAACGAGCCGCAAACGTAACGCAAGAAAAGATTCCATACACCAAGGCGCCGATGCCGACGGAAGCTTCCTTGACAGTAGTAAGGTAAAGCGCTCCCCACTCCCCTACCGATCCTTCGGCTGCGTAAGCAAGAAGTGCCATCACAGCGCAAACAAGAATAAAAAGCGGGATCCTATGGCAAACTTTAGAAGTTTTTTCTTCTGCCTCGGTCCGTCTTTCAGGAAGAAGGTATCGATTCAGTGCAAGACTCAAAAGCAGGAAGGGAGCTGAGGCAATAACAAAGTTCAAACCTGCGGTCAGCCTCGCAGTTGCGCAGACAGAACCGATCAAGGAAGCTAAAACTGCTCCCAAGCTATAGAAAGCATGGAATAAGTTCATGCTCTGACTTCTTGAGTGGAACTCGTAGAGCACCCCTTGCGTATTCATGGCTACATCCAGCATGCTGATGCCGATGCCCATTGCTGCAAAACCAATCAAAACAGCGATTACGCTGCTGCTAAAACCGATAAAACAAAGTCCCGCGGCAGCAACGACTTCTGCATATTTTTCAGGACGAAGCGATTCTTTCACCCAGCTTTCATATTGTTCTTTTGTAATT
>URYO01000089.1 GCA_900552195.1 uncultured Sutterella sp.
GAAACGTTATGCAAAGACATTAACGTTCCTTTCGAGAAGGTCAAGGCTTCTTTTGAACAAGTCGATCCGAGACATCGTCCGAGCGTTGCGCCTTTTTGGGCGGTTCGCATGTATCCGTGGATTCATTACACCTTAGGTGGAATCTCTATCAACGAGCAGGCAGAATGTCTAAATAAATTCGGAATTCCTATCCCCGGCCTGTATGCCGCAGGACAAATTACCGGCAGTGTTCACGGTGAAAACAGGCTTGGCGGTAACGGCCTTACTGATGCGTTTACATTTGGACGCATCGCCGGCAAAAACGCAGCAAGATGGATTAAGGAAAACTGAGAAGAAATCGCTTTTTCTCCCAAACCTCCCTTCTCTCTGCGACAAGGCTTCCGAAATTTAGAAATTGTCAAGAGACAATTAGCCGACGCTTTCTGTTTATCGGATATTTAACCTTGGCACTGAAACGAATCTTCGCTTCATTTCCAAGGAGAAATAATTTTATGCAAACATCTCGTCGTTCTATCCTCAAAGGCAGCATCCTCGCCTCCTTAGCCGGCACAATGGGTGCTACTGCTATGAGCGCTTCTGCTGCAGAAAAACAGGCTGTCCTTCCGAAGAAGGAATATGACCTAGTCATCTGCGGTTTAGGTATCGGTGGTATCGTCACCGCCATCCGCGCAGCCCAGGACGGCTTGAAACCGGTTATTCTCGAAAAGATGAGTTCTGCGTCGGGTAACACCATTTACTCTGCAGGCTTCATGCTTGGCGTCAACACCAAGATGCAGCAGGAAAAGAAGCTTGAAACCGGCGACACCGTAGATAAATTCTACGAAGACATGATGAAGGTTTCTCAAGGCCGAGGGGATCCCAAACTCACACGCCTTGTTGCTGAAAAAGCAGACGAGACACTGAACTGGCTGCATGACTACGTCGGCGTTAAATATGCCGTCGGCATGAAGCTTGTTTGGCCGATGCTCCAGCGTGCTCACCTCACCATCGGAGAAAAGAAGCCCGGCGGTACACAGCTGATGCTCTATTTACTGGCTAAAGCCAAAGAACTTAATGTTCCTATCGTCTACAACGCCAAAGCGGTCGAACTGCTCGACAACCCTCAAAACGGTGAAGTTATCGGAGTTAAAGTTAAGAGCAAAGAGGGGTTCGAAGAATACTTCGGCAAATACGGCGTCGTCATGGCTACCGGCGGTTTCTCCGCCAACAAGATGATGCTGACAATGATGGCAGGCGTTCCTGCCGCCAACATGCCGGTTCGCGGTTCCCACTCTGTTACCGGCGAAAGCATTCTTTTAACCGGCCCATATTTCCCGAAAGTTGTTAACGTTGACCAATACCACTGCGGACCGATCCACGGACCTACAGGCGCTAACCCGCTGAACATCGTTAACACCGGTATTGCCGTTTCTAAGGAAACAAAGCGCTACACCGATGAAGGCAAGACCTATGTCCAGATGTCTCGTGACACAGCCGCATTGACTCGTGACAACTGGGGCTACATGATTGTTGACGAAGATACGCACAATCTTCCGATGCTGAAGAATGACTGGTTCTCTTATTCTTCTCATAAGGCGCCTGTCTATAAGGCCGATACGATCGAAGGTTTAGCTAAGGAAGCCGGACTGAATCCTGTTGAGCTGAAGAAAGTTGTCGACGAATACAATGCCGCTCTGAAAGCCGGCAAGCTCGGCGAACTGACACCTCCCAACACTCACAAGAATCCGCGTCCGATCCTTAAGGCTCCCTTCTATGCCGTTCCGTTCCAGGGCGGTATGACAGCTACCTTCGGCGGTCCGCTCATCAATACGAACGGTCAGGTTCTTGACACGGAAGGACGTCCGGTTCCGGGTCTCTTCGCAGTCGGCAACGCAGCAGGCGGTTTGTTCTATGACAACTACGTCGGCGGCGCTCAGCTGACATCTGCTTCCGTTATCGGCCGTCAGATCGCCGACTACGTCAAGACATTGGCGAAGTAACACGATTTTTAAGCCGACCTTTTAGGTCGGCACCTCAAACCACTGTAAACCGTCTTCTAATCTCTCAGAAGACGGTTTCATTTTCCATCAAAGAGAAAGGCAGTACCTCAACCATCCAAAATCAATAAGTTACTTAAAAGTTAAATTCTCAATGCTTGAGGAAAAGAAGAAAAGAGCCGAGTTTTTAGGCTCAGCCCTCAAAATCTCAATAAACGGCAGTCAAATTTCCCTGACGACCTCTGAAATTAGTCTTGTTTTTTCTGTGCCGCTTTCTTCTGGTCTCCGGCCAACACAAAAGTAATTTCATCAGGTTTGATGTATTTACGCAGTGCAGCATTGACATCAGCCGTCGTCAGCTTGGAAATGGCTTCCGCCTGTTTCTTACTGAATACCCATGTACGTTGATTTTCCATCTTGTCGTTCCAGGAGCGGGCAACCACATCGTCCTGAGAACGAGCGACCTGCATTGCCTGCAGCAGACCTTTCTTGGCTTCCTCTACCTCTTGATCTGTAAAGCCGTCTTTAATCGCTTTAGCAATCACGTCGCGGGCACTGGCTTCTGCCTGAAGCATGTTCTGAGGAGCCACAATCGCACGGAAAACAAAGCTACCGTTATCGCCCTTCGCAGGAATACGAACGTGAGAACCGGCACCGTATGAAAGGCCTTCTTTCTGGCGAAGTCTTTCAATCAAACGGTTGGAAAGACCTGTGCCGCCGCCCAGAATCCAGTTGGCAACGGTAAGTGCCGGAGCATCCGGAGCTGTGTCGTTGATCGGGAACACAGAACGAGCAACGATAATTGCGTTTTCCTTGTCAGGAGTATCAATAACGACGCGAGTGGCTTTAACGGGACGATATTCCGTTACGACCGGAGCGTAATGAGCCTTAGAAACGTACTTGGCGTAATCATCACGAATGATCTTTTCCACTGCCTTCGGATCGAAATCGCCGACAATCGAAATCTCACCGCGAGACGTACCACCGAATTCTTTATAGAAAGCTCTGACTTGGTCAACTGTAAGCTTATTCAGCTGTTCCAGCGACTCATCTAAAGAGTATTCGTAGCGAGGATCGCCCTTCGGATAAGTATTGAAGTGCTGCGTAATAGCGTTCTGAGCGAGCGCATCAGGTTTATCACGCATGCTTTCGATCATGACCTGCATCTGCTTCTTAAACTGATCAAATTCATCCTGCGGCATGATCGAGTTGTGCATGGCATCAAACACAAGCTCAAGAGCGGCCGGAAGATTCTTTCTCGTAGTCGTGAAGTTCGTAATGGAACCGGCCATCTTCAGCTCGGTCATACGATCTTCAATTTCAGAGCGAGTCATCGTCTTTGTTCCGCGAGTCAGCATCGCAGCAGCAACAGGCTGAAGATTAGCCTTACCAAAAAGATTCTTCTCGTCGCCGGACTTGAACTTCATGCAAACGGTCACGGTTTCACCGCGTGTCTGTTTGGGCAGCAAAGCAATATTCAAATCGCCGATATCAATACGCTGTGTCCTCTTGTCGAGGTTATCGAACGAAGAGTCGAAAGCCTCAATCTTTTGAGCAGTTCCCTGCGGCTTGTAATTAGCCAGCAGTTCATCCGCGCTCGGAGCTTTTGTGATCTCTGCGCGCTGAGGATTGTCATCGGGAATGAAGAGTCCGACAACTCGGTTGTCACGCACGAAATATTTGTCTGCTGCACTGTCAGCCTGCTGAGCAGTGACGTCTTTAGTCTTATCGCGGCCGTAGAAGAAAAGTCTCCAGTCGCCCAGCGCAATGTACTCTGATAAGCCGACACCAAATCCTTCCGGATCGGCAAAGGCGCGTTCGTACATGGTTTCCATCTGAGCCTTGGTTCTGTTTAACTCTTTAGAAGTCATCGGCTTCTGCTTTAAAGAGCCTTCAATCGTTTCGATAAGCTTATCTTTAACTTTCTCAAGCGATTCGCCTTTCTTAACGGAGGCACCGAAGATCACAAAACCGGGCTCCTTAGCGCCGACGGCGTAACCGAAAACATTTGCTGCTAGTCCGGTTTTTACTAAGGCTTCGTACAGACGGCCGTTAGGAGAATCGGCCAACACTTCAGTTGCAACTTCCACGCCTAAAGCATCCGGATGTAAAGCGCTCGGGATGCGGTAGCCGACAGCAACCATCTGAGTTTCGCCTTTGCGGCGGATCTCAAACACGCGTTCACCGTCCGCTGTCGGTTCCACTGTCCATTCAGCTGGAAGCGCTTCTTTCGGGTTCTGGATTAAAGAGAAATCTTTAACGATCCATTCCAGCGTTTTCTGGACATCGAACTTACCGCTGACTGTTAAGACAGCGTTGTCCGGGCGGTAATACCGGTGATAAAAAGCCTGAAGGTTTTCGATACGAACATGTTCGATATCGCTTCTGTTGCCGATGGTGCTCTTGCCGTAGTTGTGCCAGTCGTACATCATGGACTGCATACGCTTCATCAACACGCTGGAAGGACGATTCTCGCCCATCTCGTATTCGTTGCGCACAACGCTCATTTCGCTGTCTAAGTCTTTTTTAGCGATAAAGGAGTTGCGCATAGCGTCAGCACTCCAAGCTAAAGCGAACTTGAGGTTGTCTTCAGTAGCGGTAAAAGACACATAGTAATTTGTGCGATCCAGCCAAGTGGAACCGTTCATGCGGAAACCGCGGTTCGTAAATTCTTTGGTCGGATTCGGGAAGTTTTTGCTTCCTTTAAAAATCAGATGCTCGAGCAAATGAGCCATACCGGTTTCGCCGTAGTTTTCCTGACGAGAACCGACCTGATAAGTCATGTTAACGGTCGCCGTATCTTTAGAGGCATCCGGGAAAAGAACTACGCGTAATCCGTTGGTAAGACGATATTCTGTCACGCCTTCAATACTCGGCCCTTGGGTCACACCGGCCGGAAGTGCAGTACCGGCTTGAGAGACGCTGACCGGTGCTTTTGTTTCTTCTGCTTGTGTATTCATCATAGTAAAGGCTGAAGCGACGCAAGCCGCGACAGCAAGTTTTTTCGCAATTTTCATAGATACGAATATTCTGTTTTAACGAATTGTTTGCTAAGGATAATCCGCTTGTCTTAAGACAACGTTCAATCGGCCCCCGGATAGCGACAAAACGATGCCTAATTTGTAAGAGTTTTTGAACGAAAATGAGAAATATTCTTCTTATCAGTTCAAAAGAAACAGTCGGGGAGTCTTAGAAAGTAATTTAGGCCGAAAACCCCTACGGATCTTCGGCCTAATCATTTAAGGAAAGGAAACGTTGTTACTTCTCGCTGTTCTTGTACTGCTGGTCCGTGACCGGTTCCATCCATGTCACGTTCTTGCCTTGAGGATCGTACCCGGTAACCGTCATTTGAACCATTCTCTTGTCGGGAGCTGCGCCATGGAAATGTTTGATGCCTTTCGGACATACAACCACATCGCCTTTTTTCAGGACGCTCACTGGTTTTCCATAGACGCCCGAACGGCCTTCTCCTTCAACAATGATCAGAACCTGTCCGATCGGGTGTGTGTGCCAGAAAGATCTGGCGCCTGGTTCAAAAATTACATATGCACTGGATACCGGCATCCCGGGAACAGATTCAGACAGAGGGACGATCTTGACTTCACCGGTAAATATCTTGTCGCTTCCTTTAATGCTCTGGATGGCATCGCCCCGTTTTACCAGCTGATCACCGGCAGGATTTTGTTCGTCTACTGCAACAGCAGATTCCATAACCAACAGAGAGGAAAGAAGAGCAGAAATGAGTTTCAACACGATGGTCACCTATATTCAATCTATTGATAGGAAGCTTCTGAGAAAACTTGCTTTGATGGCTCAATAGTAGAAAACAGGATTATTCATGTCTAATATAAATTTAATATAACTTTTT
>URYO01000090.1 GCA_900552195.1 uncultured Sutterella sp.
TTGAATTTCTGAAAGACGGCCGTAAGTGCGCTTCTTTTCCTTTCGGCATCAATTTCAAAGGTTGGCGTGCGGCATGGCGGATTGGCCCTCGGTTTTTGGGGCGGTCTCGGCTTAATCGTCTTAGCTGTAGTTTTCGGCGTCTTCCCGACGGCGCCCCCGATCGACGTTATGCTGATCATCTTGGCCGTCTGCACGGCCGCCTCCTGCATGGAAGCTGTCGGCGGCTTGGACATTCTCGTTAGATTCGCAGCAAAAATCATTCGTGCCAAACCTAAGATGGTCGGAGTGGTTGCTCCGGTCGTCAGCTTTTTCCTGACATTCTTCGCCGGTACAGGTAACGCTGTTTATGCTCTTCTTCCTGTCGTTTATGAAGTTTCCTATAACGCGGGTGTTCGTCCTGAACCCGCAATGGCCGGAACGGCAGTCGCCGGTCAGGTTGGTATTACAGCCAGCCCGATTGCCGCTGCTATGGCTGCGATGATCGGCTTGTTTGCACAAAACGGTCACGGCGATATCGGATTGGGTCAGATTCTTATGATCACATTCCCGGCCTGTTTGATCGGTGTCATCCTCGGATCTATCATTTGCGTATTCTTCGGCAAAGATCTCAAGAATGATCCGGCTTATCAAGCTCGTCTTAAGGCCGGCCTCGTTCTTCCTCCCGAAAAGCTTTCCGACAGAAAGCTTCCTCCTCAGGCTGCTTGGTCCGTGCTTATTTTCTTCGGTGCTATCGTTGTCATCGTTTTAGCCGGCTTCTTCCCGAATCTCAGAGTTTTGCCCGGTGGAACAAAGGCTGTCGGTATGGCTCTTGTCATTGAAGCCGTTATGCTTGCTGCAGGCGCCTTTATGATGCTTTTCTGCAAACCCGACGTTAAGAAAATCGTCAAGAGCCCTGTAATGGAAGCCTGCGTTGTTTCTATCACTTGCGTTTTCGGTGTGGCATGGATGTCCGACTCTTTTATTGCTGCCAATAAAGACGTATTCATGCAGGTTGCCGGTTCTTTGGCTCAGGTAGCTCCGTGGCTCTTCACATTCATTTTGGCCGGTATGTCAGCTCTTCTGGCCAGCCAGGGCGCTACAACTCGTGCCATTATGCCTTTAGGTTTTGCTTTGGGTATTAACCCCTGGTATCTTATCGCTATGTTCCCGGCCGTTAACTGCCTGTTTATTCTTCCGACAACAGGTCCGGCTCTGGCTGCAGTGGGTATGGACCGTTCAGGTACGACTTACATCGGCAAGTACATTCTCAACCATTCATTCCAACTCCCCGGTCTTGTGATGGTTGCAATCTCCGTCGTGACTGCCTTTGGACTTGTCAGCTTTTTCGCTTAACAATAACAGTTTTTTCTGAAGGCTCTGTTCAGAGTAAGTATTGATCTTTGAGTAACGGCAATGGATCCCGTTTAGAGATATTTACCGAAAAACTTCTTTCCTCAACTCCGATAGTAAAAATTTCATTCTTCAGGATCTTAATTTTTTCCATGAAACTCTCTTTGGCAAAGGTCACAAAGTTGTTGTAAACGATGTAGTTGTTGAGATACTTAGTGGCAACCCCTCTAAACCGGATATTTGTCATTGCCTTGAGGGCGGAGTGGTAATAATTAATCAGCTGGATATTGAAGATTCCTTTCTTGTGTTTCTTTGACGGAATTTGAACATGTTTAGCCTTGCAAGATTCGGCTAGCAAGGGGTAACCTCCAAGACTGTCCGTTACAAGAGTGGAACCGGGAAGAATCTTGCACCCTAAAGCAGTTTTGAGATTCCCGGTTGTGGGTTTCCCAAGATTGCAAACCACGCCTGTGCTCTTTCCCTCTAGGTTTACGGCTGTCGGCACGCAAACTTTCTCATCAGACAGGCCTCTTTTCGTGGAACGCATTCCTCTTTTTTTCGGTTCTCTGCCGGCGTGCTGAGCCGAAAATTTTCTTGATCCTTTGTAGCTGATCGAAAAGTAGACCTCGTCAGCTTCGACGACGCCTGTCAGTTTTACCGAGTTGTGTATCTTTTGTAAGCCGTCTAGCAGCCGATGGCGCCACTTGAAAGAGGTATCCAAGGAAATTCCGCACCTTCGTGCGCACTCTCTGAGAGGAAGCCGGTCCATGAAGCACTCGACGTATTTGAACCATTGAGAAATTTCTTTCTTGCAATGGTTGAAAAAGGACCCGCTGCTCCAACCAAAGCTTTTGCTGCAATCTCGACATATAAAGCGTTGAGTCCCACAGTGTCTGCCGTTTTTTACAACTTTTAATGAGCCGCAGTGCGGACAGGCGGGCCGACCTGACCGGCTGACATCGAGCCTCTTGCTTAGAAAGCTTTCGACTCCATCGGAGTTGTTAATGGGTTGGCTATCAACGAGAACTTCCAGAATGCAAGATCTTTCTTCAGCGCTTAAGGCAAAAAACTGCGAAAGGAGCTTATCTACTGCTGTGGTAAACATAGGGTACCTCCTTAACTTAAAAATACCCCTTAAATGGAGGCGCGACAACTAATATCAATACTTACTCTGAACAGAGCCTTGCAAAAAGCCACACGAACTTGAGAAGTATTCCTACACCAGCGGTGTTCCGGTACCTTCCGTCTTAGCCGGTCTCTTGAGGAACAGATAAAGGACGAGCGGCAGACAGATAAAGCCGGACATTCCGATGATGAACTTATAAGAGAAGTACGCAGTCATTGCACCGCCGACAATCGGGCCCATCACCGCGCCCAACTGCTGAGCCAAATACGAAAGTCCGAAAACGCGTCCCTTGTCATTGGCATTCGTAGAAACCGTCAGCACCGCGTTGATGGCCGGGAAGATGCCGGCAAAGGCTAAACCGCCGACAAAGCGCCAAATCGTGAACCACTCAAGCGAGTTCGGAAACACCTGCACAATTCCGAATATTCCGGCACCGAGCAGCGACAAATAAAGCACGGGACGGTAACCCCAGTTCTGTCCCAGGATGCCCCAGACCGGAGAAGCGAGGACTCCGGAAATACCTGTCACGGAAAACACGATGCCGGAAATCAAAACGATGCGTTCCATCGACCCCTGCAGCTCCGCCACATACAGCGGCATGATCGGCTGCTGCATCAAAATCGTCAGCTGAACCACGCCGGCGCAGATCAGCATGCGCTTAACGGCCGGAATCTTGCACAAAGAAAAGTCCCAAATCTTGACCGGTTTGGCATTCGGATCCGGTTTTCTCGGCTCTTCTTTAACGAAGAAGAACAAAGCCAACGTGATCAGGAACAAAGCGGCGGCCGCGATAAAGAACGCCATACGCATGCCGAATTGATCCGCCAGCAAGCCGCCGAATAATGGTCCGAGCACGCCGCCGGCTGTCATGCCGCCCTGCATGACGCCCATGCAGAAACCGAGCTTAAGTTTCGGGGATTCAACAGAAATGATCGCAAGCAGTGCCGGCCACAGCCCTGCGGACAGGCCCTGAATAAAACGAACGCCGAGCAGCTCCCACGGATTGGATACCAGGCCGCCTAGGAAGTAAGTGATCGCCAGGCAAAAGCCGGCGCGAAGCGCCATGAGCTTGCGGCTTTTCTTATCGGCCAGCGCCCCCCAGATGGGCGCCATGATGCCGCTGACAAGGAATGTGATGGCAAATATCGCTCCCGACCACATGTCCACGTCGGCTTTTACGACACCTAAATCCTGAATGAGATACATGGGCAGGAAGGGAATGAGCATCGTATAGCTCATGGACATTAAAACGGCGCATGTGGTCAGAAGACCGAGTATGAACTTCCATCGCATATCTACACTTCCTGTCCTTCTTATTCGTCTTCCTTTGGATTGTATGCCAAATATCTTTCTACAGAGAATGCGGTTTACCGCTAGGCGGCGACTCAATAAGCCTCCTCGAAAAGAAGACTTTTCGCCGTCTGTACATAAGAAAAACACCCGTCGGTGCGAGACCTCCGGGTGTTTTGTTAGCTTAACTCAGCGGATGATTACATCATGCCGGGCATTCCGCCCATTCCGCCGCCCATGCCCATCGGGGGCATTGCAGGCTTGTCTTCAGGCATGTCAGCAATCATGCATTCGGTTGTCAGGATCAGGCTGGCAACGGAAGCTGCATTCTGCAGAGCTGTACGGGTAACCTTAGTCGGATCCAGAACGCCCATTTCGATCATGTCGCCGTATTCACCGGTCTGAGCGTTGAAGCCGAAGTTGCCCTTGCCGTTAGCGACACGGTCAACAACGACGCTGGGTTCGTCACCGGCGTTGCGGACGATCTGACGCATCGGTTCTTCCATAGCGCGGAGAACGATCTTGATGCCGGCGTCCTGTTCGGGGTTGTCGCCCTTGATGTCTTTGATGGACTGTTTTGCACGGATCAGAGCAACGCCGCCGCCGGCAACAACGCCTTCTTCAACAGCAGCACGTGTGGCATGCAGAGCATCTTCAACACGGGCTTTCTTTTCCTTCATTTCAACTTCAGTAGCAGCACCGACCTTGATCAGAGCAACACCGCCTGCCAGTTTGGCAACGCGTTCCTGAAGTTTTTCACGATCGTAGTCGCTGGAAGTTTCTTCCATCTGAGCACGGATCTGTTTAACACGAGCTTCGATCTGATCTTCCTTGCCGGCGCCGTCGATGATCGTGGTGCTTTCTTTGTTGACTTCAACCTTCTTAGCAGAACCGAGTTCGGCAAGTGTGGCCTTTTCAAGGGTCAGACCGACGTCGCTGGAAATAACGGTACCGCCTGTCAGAATAGCGATATCTTCGAGCATGGCCTTACGGCGATCACCGAAGCCCGGAGCCTTAACGGCAACAGTCTTCAGAACACCGCGGATGCTGTTGACAACCAA
This sequence comes from uncultured Sutterella sp., assembly GCA_900552195.1. Lineage (GTDB taxonomy): Bacteria > Pseudomonadota > Gammaproteobacteria > Burkholderiales > Burkholderiaceae_F > Parasutterella. Next base: position 4,807 of record URYO01000090.1, read on the forward strand.
TGTGGCCAGAGCTTCGCCTTCGATGTCTTCTGCAATGATGAGCAGAGGACGGCCGGACTTAGCAACCTGTTCAAGGATCGGGAGAAGATCGCGAATGTTGCTGATCTTCTTCTCAACCAAGAGGAGGTAGGGGTTCTCAAGGAGAGCTACCTGCTTGTCAGGGTTGTTGATGAAGTACGGAGAGAGGTAGCCGCGGTCAAACTGCATACCTTCAACAACTTCGAGTTCGTTGTGCAGGCTCTTGCCGTCTTCGACAGTGATAACGCCTTCCTTACCGACTTTTTCCATGGCTTCGGCAATGATGTCGCCGATTTCATGATCGGAGTTAGCGGAAATAGCGCCGACCTGAGCAACTTCCTTGCTGGTAGTTGTCGGCTTGCTGAGGGAGTGGAGCTGTTCGATGGCAGCGGCAACAGCTTTGTCGATACCGCGCTTCAGATCCATCGGGCTCATACCGGCGGCAACATACTTCATGCCTTCGTCAACGATAGCCTGAGCCAAAACGGTAGCTGTCGTCGTACCGTCACCGGCGTTGTCGCTGGTCTTGGAAGCCACTTCCTTAACCATCTGAGCGCCCATGTTTTCAAACTTGTCTTTCAGTTCAACTTCTTTTGCAACAGAAACACCGTCTTTGGTGATAGTCGGGCCGCCGAAAGCGCGTTCGAGAACAACGTTGCGGCCTTTCGGTCCGAGAGTTACTTTAACGGCATCGGCAAGAACGTTAACGCCGTTGACCATACGGGAACGAGCGTCATTGCCGAACAAAACCTGTTTTGCTGTCATTTACTTAATCTCCTATTTCTAAATTCTGTACTAGGTCGTCTTACTCGAGGACACCCATAATGTCTTCTTCACGCATTACGAGGTATTCGTCCCCGTCGACCTTCACGTTCTGGCCGGAATATTTGCCGAACAGAATGCGGTCGCCTACTTTAACATCCATAGGGATGAGCTTGCCTGCTTCGTCACGCTTGCCGGGACCGACAGCGAGGACAACACCCTGGTCAGGTTTTTCACCGGCTGCTTCAGGGATATA
>URYO01000091.1 GCA_900552195.1 uncultured Sutterella sp.
ATAGGGCAGAAGCGCTTCGATACGTTCATCCCAAACTTCCTTTGGTTCTCCCATAGAGACCCAAATATCCGTATGGATGAAGTCCACCCCTTTTACCGCTGCTTCGGGATCTTCAGTAATCGTGATCCTTGCGCCCGAAGCCTTGGCGAATTCTCGGCACATGTCAATCAATTCCTGAGAGGGCCAATAAGCCTTTGGTGCTCCGATACGAACATCCATGCCCATTTTTGCGCCGACAAGTAGCAGAGAATTACCGGTGTTAAAGCGAGCATCTCCGAGATAAGCAAAAGAGATGTCTTTCCAGCGCTTTCCGCTGGCCTCTTTCATGGTAAGCAAGTCGCAGAGCATCTGGGTCGGATGCCATTCATCGGTCAGTCCGTTAAAAACAGGAACGCCCGCATACTCGGCGAGCTCTTCAACCGTTTCCTGCTTGAAGCCGCGAAATTCGATTGCGTCATACATGGAGCCCAAAACGCGAGCGGAGTCTTTAATACTTTCCTTATGACCAATCTGTGAGACAGCAGGTTCAAAGAAAGTCGTATGTGCACCCTGATCATAGGCAGCCACTTCAAAGGCAGAACGAGTACGTGTAGAAGTTTTTTCAAAAATCAGCGCAATGCTTTTTCCGCGAAGCTGAGGACGTTCCGTACCTGCTCTTTTGGCCTTCTTAAGATCTTCGGCCAATGAAACCAAGTAATCAATCTCTTCGGGTGTGTGGTTCACAAGACTCAGTAAGGAACGATTTTTCAGATTAAAGGGCATATTTACTCCCGGTTAATTGCGCCTTCTTGAAAGAAAGCGCTCATAAGAATGAAATTAGTGCTGAAGGTGTTTGTGCAGCTCTTGCTGCGCATAAACCTCGGTATCCTGCATATGACGAATTCCTTCAATCACTGCCAAGGCATTTGCCATAGCCGTGTAGAAAGTCACGTGGTTAGCCAGTGAGGCAATTCGAATGGCGGAAGCATCTGCGATTTCAGAGCGGCTTTCGGCTGCGACTGCAATCACCAATTGGATAGTGCCGTTTTTCAATTCGTCCACAATATTCGGGCGCCCCTCGGAAACCTTGTTCACCACATCGCATCGGTAGCCGGCTTCGCGGATGACTTTGGCCGTGCCGCGAGTAGCAACGAGCTGATAGCCTGCTTCCGTGAAGTTCTTAGCGAGCTGCGGCAGACGAGGCTTGTCTTCTTCCTTGACGGAAATGAAGACGCGCCCGGACTTAGGAATCGCAGAATCGGCACCTAACTGGCTCTTAAAGAGAGCTTCGCCGAAGCTGCGGCCGACACCCATGACTTCGCCGGTGGAACGCATTTCCGGTCCGAGAACCGGGTCAACTCCTAAGAACTTGGCAAACGGGAAGACGGCTTCCTTAACGCTGTAGTGGTCGAGTTTAACTTCTACCGGCTGCTTCTGCTCTTCCAGACTCTGGCCGACCATACAGCGGGCGGCGATCTTAGCGAGCTGCTGTCCGGTGGACTTGGAAACAAACGGAACGGTTCTGGAAGCGCGCGGATTGACTTCGAGCACGAAGATTTCCGGATGATCGGAGAAGGCGTGCTGAATCGCAAACTGAACGTTCATCAGACCGACAACGTTTAAGGCGCGAGCCATTTCGCGGGTCTGGCGCTTAACTTCTTCGACCAGGGCCGGATCAAGAGAATACGGAGGAATCGAGCAAGCGGAGTCACCGGAGTGAACGCCGGCCTGTTCGATATGCTGCATCACGCCGCCGATTCTGACTTCTTTACCGTCAGAGACGGCATCGACGTCCATTTCAACGGCGTCATCCAAGAAGCGATCCAGAAGAACCGGAGAATCGAAAGAAACTTTAATGGCTTCGCGCATGTAGCGTTCGAGTTCGCTTCTGTCGTGCACGATATCCATGGCGCGACCGCCAAGCACGTAGCTCGGACGAACAACTAGCGGATAACCGATTTCGTCAGCCAAACGAATGGCCTCTTCTTCGGTGCGAGCGGTTCTGTTAGGGGGCTGATGAAGTCCGAGATTCTGCAGCAAGTGCTGGAAGCGTTCACGGTCTTCGGCAGCGTCAATGGAATCCGGAGACGTACCGATAATGTTGACGCCGTTGGCTTCCAGGGCGCGAGCGAGTTTAAGCGGAGTTTGGCCGCCATACTGAACAATGACGCCTTCGGGTTTTTCGACATCGATGATTTCGAGCACGTCTTCGAGCGTGACCGGTTCAAAGTACAGTCTGTCGCTCGTGTCGTAGTCGGTGGACACCGTTTCCGGGTTGCAGTTGACCATGATGGTTTCATAACCGTCTTCGCGGAGCGCCATAGAGGCATGAACGCAGCAATAGTCAAACTCGATACCCTGACCGATACGGTTGGGGCCACCGCCCAGAATCATGATCTTGCGGCGATCGGAAGGATTAACTTCAGATTCTTCCTCGTAGGTCGAATACATGTAAGCGGTATCCGTCGGGAATTCGCCTGCGCAGGTATCCACGCGTTTGTAGACCGGACGAATTCCGAGTTCGTAACGACGAGCACGAACCTGGTCTTCCTTGACCTTCAGAAGCTTAGCAATGCGACGATCGGAGAAGCCTTTCTTCTTGAGGAAAAGCATTTCTTCCTTGGAGAGCTCAGGCAGGCTGTATTCCTTGAGACGGTTCTCAATATCGACAAGCTCTTTAACCTGAACCAAGAACCAAGGATCAATCTTGGTGGCGCGATGAGCTTCTTTGACGGTGTAGCCCAAACGGAAAGCGTCGGCCAAGTACCAGAGACGGTCGGGGCCCGGTTCACTGATCTCGTGGTGGATCGTAGCGCGATCGGTCGAGATTTCGTTTAAGCCGTCTTTACCGGTTTCCAGACCGCGAAGTGCTTTCTGAAGTGCTTCCTGGAAGGTACGGCCGATGGCCATCACTTCGCCGACTGACTTCATCTGTGTGGTCAGGCGCTTATCAGCTTGGGGGAATTTCTCGAAAGCAAAGCGCGGTGTCTTGACCACAACATAGTCGATGGTCGGTTCGAAAGATGCTGGAGTACGGCCGCCCGTGATTTCGTTTTTGAGTTCGTCGAGCGTATAGCCCACGGCCAGCTTGGCTGCTACTTTGGCGATCGGGAAGCCCGTTGCCTTAGAGGCCAGAGCGGAAGAGCGGGAAACACGCGGGTTCATCTCAATGACAACGAGCCGACCGTCTTTCGGGTTCACAGCGAACTGAACGTTGGAGCCGCCGGTGTCGACACCGATCTCTCGCAGAATAGCGATGGAGGCGTCACGCATGATCTGATATTCCTTATCAGTCAGCGTCTGAGCCGGCGCCACGGTGATGGAGTCACCGGTGTGGACACCCATAGGGTCGAAGTTTTCGATGGAGCAAACGATGATGCAGTTGTCTTTGCTGTCGCGGACAACTTCCATTTCGTATTCTTTCCAGCCGAGCAAGGACTCTTCAATCAAGAGTTCGTGTGTCGGGGAGAGTTCAAGACCGCGGGTACAAATCTGGATGAATTCTTCCATGTTGTACGCAATACCGCCGCCGGAGCCGCCGAGCGTAAAGCTCGGACGAATAATTGCCGGGAAGCCGATCTTAGCCTGGACTTTTAAAGCGTCGTCTAAAGAGTAAGCAATACCGGAGCGAGCGCTGCTCAGTCCGATCTTGTCCATTGCTTCTTTGAATTTCAGACGGTCTTCGGCTTTTTCAATCGCCTCGGGAGAAGCGCCGATCAGCTCGATATTGTATTTTTCGAGCACGCCGCTCTTTGCGAGTTCCATGGCGCAGTTAAGCGCCGTCTGGCCGCCCATGGTCGGGAGGATGGCATCCGGTCTTTCTTTTGCAATAATGCGTTCGACCACTTCTTTGGTGATCGGTTCAATATAAGTTACGTCCGCAGTCTGCGGGTCGGTCATGATGGTCGCCGGATTGCTGTTGACCAAAATAACCTTATAGCCTTCCTCACGGAGAGCTTTACAGGCCTGTGCACCGGAGTAATCGAACTCACAGGCTTGTCCGATGACAATCGGACCGGCTCCGATAATCAGAACCGATTTAATGTCAGTGCGCTTAGGCATGATTTCTTATTCCTTGGATGGATTGGGTTCAGCCATACCGGCTTCGATTAACTCGATGAGGATGTGAATGACTTTGATGTGCAGTTCCTGAACGCGGTCGGCAAAACGACCGGCAGGCGTAACGATGGCCACATCTGCAAGTTCGCAAATCGGAGTATTCGGTTTGCCGGTGAGAGCAACGACTTTTATTCCTTTCGCTTTCGCCGCTTGAGCTGCTTTGACGACGTTTTTACTCGTTCCGCTCGTTGTAATACCGAGCAGAACATCTCCTTCTCTGCCTATGCCTTCTACAAAACGAGAAAAGACATCTTCGTATCCATAATCGTTAGAAACGCAGGACATATGAGAGGGATCTGCCAGTGACATTGCCGCATAAGCGGGACGATCTTGTCTGAAGCGGCCGGAGAGTTCTTCGGCAAAGTGCATCGCGTCGCATAAAGAGCCGCCGTTGCCGCAGGACATAACTTTGCCGTTCTGCTTCATGGAGGCAACCATGAGGTCAGCCGCTTCGACGACCTTGCGGAGCATTTCCTCGTTGGAAAGCAGGTTGTCTAAACCGCTGCGGGCTTCTTGGAGCGCTGCTCTGACTGTCTGAACTTTATCTGTCATAAAGACTCTTTGTACTTCTGAATATTGGCAATGAAACGATCAAACAGCGGCTGAATGTCGTGCGGACCAGGGCTGGCTTCCGGGTGTCCCTGGAAGCAGAAGACCGGAGCATCTTTCAGTTCGAAGCCCTGAAGAGAACCGTCAAACAGCGACTTGTGCGTGACTTGAACATTCTCCGGCAGGCTTGCTTCATCAACCATAAAGCCATGGTTCTGACTTGTGATGTAAACACGCTTCGTTGCCAAATCCACCACCGGGTGGTTAGCGCCGTGATGACCGAACTTCATCTTGAGGGTCTTTCCGCCGACAGCCAAACCAAGGATCTGATGGCCCAAGCAGATGCCGAACAGAGGAATCTTGGCATCGATGGCTTTCTTGGCTACTTCAATCGCGAAGTCGCAGGGTTCAGGGTCTCCGGGACCGTTGGAAAGGAAGATACCGTCCGGATGAAGCGCCATGGCTTCTTCAAACGTTGTGCGCGCCGGAACAACATGAACGTGGATACCTCGATCGGCCATTAAGCGAAGGATGTTTTCTTTTACGCCGAAGTCCCAAGCGACCACGCTGTAGGGATAGTCTTCAGGCTGGAACGAACCGGGACGGCCGAGGCCATTGTCCATACGCCAAGTACCTTCGCCCCATTCGTAGCGATATGTCGTGCTGACTTTAGAAGCCAGTTCCTGGCCGACCATTCGAGGTGCTTCTGTAGCAGTTTTAGCCGCAACAGCGATTTCATGATCAGTGAGTTTGCCTTCAGCGGCAGCAACAATGCAGCCCGTCTGGGCGCCTGTCGTACGCAGAATGCGTGTCAGTCGTCGAGTGTCCACTTCGGCCAGTGCGACGATGCCGTTTTGTTTGAGATATTCCGTCAGACTTCGCTGACCTCGCCAATTGGAGACCACCGGAGACTCGCTGCGGATCACGAGGCCTGCAACGTGAACATCGGAAGATTCCACATCGTCTTGGTTTACGCCGACATTACCGATGTGTGGATAAGTAAGAGTAACGATTTGTCCTGTATAGGAAGGATCCGTGAGGATCTCTTGATAGCCCGTCATTGCCGTATTAAAAACGACTTCGCCCACGGCCATGCCGGAAACGCCGATAGACCGGCCTTTAAAAACAGCTCCGTCCGCGAGCACTAATGCTGCTTCAGGTCGGGCGTCATTAATTAGATGATTATGCACTATG
>URYO01000092.1 GCA_900552195.1 uncultured Sutterella sp.
TATTCTTCGCTGCACTGTCTACCTTCCGAACATGGGTTACTTTTCCGAAATGAATCAGGCCTGGGAAGAATGGGTGAGCAAATCCAATCCTCCGGCCCGATCCGTCCTTGAGTCTGCGCTTCCTGATCCGTCTTGGAAAGTACAGATTTCAACAGTCGCAGTTGTAGTGGATTAACGAGCGGAAATTTAGACAAATCAGACAGATTCGGTAAAATTACGCATCCTTTTGTAGAAGGTAGTTTCTGTATCAGGACTGCCTTCTTTTGTTTAGTGGTAAAAGAATGGAAGAATCTGCTCCGACTCTTAATTTGGCTGATGTCCGTCGAATCATTGAGCCTCTTTACGAGGGTCAGAAGCTTTTCACAGGCGAGTCCGTAATGGCTCATGCCGAGGGCGTCGTGGATATCCTTCGCGGCATTCGCGATGACGATGACCTCCTGGCAGCAGCCTATCTTTTTTGTGTTTGGAACCAACTCAAAAATCCGAAAGAATGGCTGACCAAACACTTCGGAAAACAAGTCTGCGAACTCGTCGCAAATCTCAAAGTCGTTATTGACGTGAGCGAGAAGGCCCGCTCGCGCGAGGGAGAGGCACGCATCAGTCAGCAGCCCGACGCCGTACGCCGTCTGCTGCTTGCTCTGTGTACCGATCTCCGCGTGGTATTGCTTCGCTTGGCTTCGCGTCTTCAGACGCTGCGCTATTTCGCAGCGACCAAAGCTCCAGGTGCAAAAGAATACGGTGCCGAGACTTTGGCGCTTTACGCTCCGCTTGCCAACCGTTTGGGTATTTGGCAGATGAAGTGGGAGCTTGAAGATCTGTCTCTGCGCTTTACCGAACCGGAAGTTTTTCACACGATCGCCAATAATCTTGAAGAAACCCGTGAGGAGCGTGTGGCTTCTATTCAGGAAGCAGTACGCAGAATTCAGGCATTACTGGCCTCCCGCGGAATTCAGGCGTCTGTCTCCGGGCGTCCGAAACACATCTATTCCATCTGGAGGAAGATGTGCAAAAAGAATTTAAAGTTCGAACAGCTCTTTGACGTGCGAGCGATCCGCATCATCGTGGATTCAGTAGAAAAGTGCTACGAGACGCTTTCGCTAATCCAGGAATCTTTCGAAGTTCTTTCTAAAGAATTCGACGATTACATTGCAAAACCGAAACCTAACGGTTATCAGTCTTTGCACACCGTGATTGTCGGCTCCAGAGGTAAACCGCTCGAGATCCAGATCCGAACCCGCGCGATGCACGAGTTCGCAGAACTCGGTGTGGCCGCACACTGGCGCTACAAAGAAGGCTCCAAACGCAAGGCCGGCGAACACGAAGAAGATCGTGTGGCTTGGCTGCGCCAGATGCTGGCTTGGAAGAGTGACGTTCAGGCTGCTCCGACGCCGGAAGCTGCTAAAGACGAACATATCTACGTTCTGACGCCGCAGGGCAAAGTTCTTGATCTTCCTGCCGGCAGTACGCCGATCGACTTCGCCTACCTTCTGCATACCGAACTCGGCCACCGCTGCCGCGGCGCCAAGGTTGACGGTGTGATGGTTCCGCTGAATACCAAACTTCAGAGCGGCCAAACGGTTGAGATTATTGCGGCCAAGGTCGGTGCTCCGAGCCGAGACTGGCTAAACCCGGACTTAGGCTTTACAGCTTCCCCGAGATCCCGTACGAAGGTTCGTCAGTGGTTCAATGCTCAGGAAATGGAGCAGGCGCTCACAGCAGGCCGAGAAAAAGTCGACAAGGACTTGGCACGCTTGGGTAAAACCGCTGTTAAGCTTGAGGATTTGGCTAAGCGTTTAGGCTTCAACACTGTTGATGATCTGTGTTTGGCTGCTGGAAAAGACGAACTCGGTCAGAAAGCGATCGAAAACGTTTTAGCGCCTCGTCCGCAGAAGAACCCGCAGGAAGAGGAAAAGCTGGAAACAGCGGCTCCGAAGAAAACCACAGAGCACGACAAAGGCAAGATTCTGGTGGTGGGCGTTGACTCACTGCTGACTCAGCTGGCTCGCTGCTGTCATCCGGTGCCGCCTGATGAGATCGTCGGTTTCGTGACCCGCGGACGCGGCGTAACGGTTCACCGCGCCGACTGCCCGAACATTCGTTCTTTGGACGAAGAAGGCAGGGATCGTCTGATTGAGGTCTCCTGGACGCAGGACGAATCTTCCGTTTTCCCGGTCCAGATTTTGGTGATCGCAGCTGACCGAATGGGCCTGCTCAAAGATATCTCTGAAATCCTTTCTCGGGAAAAACAGAGTATTTCTGCGATGCAGACTGTTCGCGTGAAAGGCGACGTGCACATGACATTCACGATCGAAATCCACGGTAAGGACGATTTGAATCGTACTTTGGCCGCGATTCGCGAGGTTAAAGGCGTGTTTTCAGCAAGAAGAACGTAAGAGTTTGCAACAGCCTTGCGTTCGACTTGCACAACTAAAAAAATGACTGTATAGTTTCGACTTCTTCAGGCACGTAGCTCAGCTGGTTAGAGCATCACCTTGACATGGTGGGGGTCGTTGGTTCGAGTCCAATTGTGCCTACCAAGATTTCGCCCGGTAGCGTAAGCTCCCGGGCATTTTCGTCTTTGCGGATTATTCGGCCTTGGGGACGGCGGGTGCAGTGGTTGGCTTGCCGTTTTGCTCGCGGATGATCGTCATCGCTGAAGCGACCATCGAGCCCATGTCGGCGAGGTTAGCCGGAAGAAGCAGCGTATTGCCTTCCTTAGCAATTTTTCCGAAAGCTTCCACATACTTTTCTGCGACCTGAAGGTTCACCGCCTGCATGCCCTGCGGTTCGCTGATAGCCTGAGCAACGGCACGAATGGCTTCTGCCTGTGCTTTGGCGACGGCTTCAATCGCGCGAGCTTCACCTTCGGCCTTGTTAATGGCAGCTTGCTTCTCGCCTTCGGACTGGGCGATCATGGCCGCTCTTTCGCCTTCTGCGATATTGATTTCTTTTTGCTTCTGGCCTTCCGAGGTGGCGATGACAGCGCGTTTTTCGCGTTCTGCCGTAATCTGCAGCTGCATCGCGCGCAGAATCTCTTTCGGCGGTGTCAAATCTTTAATTTCATAACGCAGGACTTTCACGCCCCAAGTCTGGGCGGCTTCGTCCACGGCCTGGACGACTCTGGCGTTAATCTCTTCACGTTCTTCAAATGTTTTATCGAGCGACATCGTACCGATAACGCTTCTGAGAGAAGTCTGCGCAAGCTGTGTAATGGCCATCACGAAGTCGGATGTCCCGTAGCTGGCAAGTTCCGGATTTGTGACCTGGAAGTAGAGGACACCGTCCACCTGCAGCTGAGTGTTGTCTTTGGTAATGCAGATTTGGCTCGATGTGTCCATCGGAATTTCTTTGAGCGTCTGGCGATAGGCAACGCGGTCGATAATCGGAATGATGAAATTCAGGCCTGGCTGAAGCACGGTGTGAAATTTTCCGAATCGTTCGACGACCCAGGCTTCCTGCTGAGGAACGACGCGAACCGATTTGGCAATGAAGATGACGGCAAAAACTGCCAGCACCATGATGAATACGGCGAACCCTCCGATTGCTTCCATATTATTTCTCCTGTTTGAGTTTGATAATTAAAGTATTTCCGCTCATCCCGACGATCTCCCAAAGGCCGGGAACCATCGGGGAACCTTTTTCCGGTTTTGCATCCCAGACGGTTCCGCGATAGAAAACTCGAGCTTTGCCGTTTTCTTTCCATTCCTTGACCTCTACGGAGTGTCCGTCGTTGATGTGCTGTAAATGGTCGGCATCCGTGCTTACGGAGTTTTTCCTTTTCCGATAGGACAGATAAACACAGCCGGCAATGGCAAAGAGGGCAAACGCGAGCAGCTGAAACAGTATTCCTGCTCCGATCACGGCAAAGATAAAGGCGGCCAATGCGGCTGCAGCAATAATGAGCAGGTAGATCGTGCCGAGAAGAATGTCGGCGCCGGCTAATACGACGGCTCCGATCAGCCACAAATAAATCATAGAAAACACTTCATGTGCTCCTTTAGGCTTTGTCCAGAGGTGCAATAACACCGTCTAATCCGGCGAGTACGGACAGCATCAGAATGGACTTCTGTTCGCAGGCATAGACGCCTTTCGGGTTGAACCATTCTTTAAGCGTATGGGTTCCGTATTCTTCGCCGCCGCGTCCGAGTGTCACGGCAGGGATGCCGCGCTCAATGGACATGTTGGTATTGGTGCAGCCGCCGGGCAGGAATTTGTAATTTCTGCCGACCGCCTGAGTGGCTAGTTTGGCAAGCTGAATAATCGGCGCATCATCCGGCTGAGTTCCGGCCGGGACGTCCAGCGTCTTTTCGATCGAAAGACTGAGTTCTCCTTCGCTGCCTTCTTTCTTTTGTTCGATTTCAACGCCGCGGCGGATGGCTTGATAGATTTGTTCTTCTACTTCATTCAGTGCAGCCTGAGAGTTTGAACGGGCATTAATCTTGAAGACTGCCTTCTGAGCGATGGCGTGAATTGCCTGACCGCCTTCGATCAAACTGACGGTCAAGGTTGTCTTAGGATCTTTCGGCGGAACGATCTTGGCGATTTCCGCTATGGCCAAGCCTGCGGCATGAATGGCGCTGACGCGTTCGCACGCTGTCCACGCGTGACCGCCCGGGCCTTCAATCGTGACCTCAAGGTCGATCATGCCGGTGGCGTTGGCGTAAAAAATTTCTGCCGTCGCGCCGTCAATAGAAATTGTGGCCAGCAGTTTGGTTTTGTCTTTGAGCTGGTCAAGCGTCCAGGCCATGCCTTTCATGCCTCCGAGACCTTCTTCGCAGACCGTACCGCAGAAGTAGATATCGTGAACGGGTCGAAGATTTGCCGCTTTAAAAGCTCTCAGAGCAGCGAGGTTGGCGGCGATGGCGCGCGTATCGTCGCAAATGCCAGGGCAGTGGATACGTCCTTCGGCATCCGTCTCGATACCTTTAACGTCTCCGAAAGAAAACACGGTGTCTAAATGGCCTTCGAGTAAAACACTGCAGCCGGTGTTGCCGGTCCCATGTAGTTTGCCGATGACGTTAAAGTGTTCGTCCATGTAGATGTCATCTAACCCGGCTTCGCGGAGCATGGTGAGGTAGCGTTCAGCTTTGGCTTTTTCGTGACCGGTCGGCGCTTCGATCAGTACGAGTTCTTTCTGATCACGAATCGTTTCTTCGAGATGGTCTTTCACATAGTCGAAAGCACGTTGTACGGAAGGGCTGGTTTTGACTGTTTCTACAGCTTCGACAATCTTGGGAGAGAAGTGTTCCATTTTCGGACCTTTTTGCAGTAATTGAAGATTTGGAATAGGTATCCTTGCAACATTCATATTAAGAAAATCGCATAAGGAGCGAAAGTGCTAATTTCATTTTTGACGCTGATCCTGTCGTTTTGCATCGGAATTCTGTCCGGCCTCTTTTTTCGGAAGAGAGTTCCTAATTTTCTCGGGGTGGTGTTTAGCTTTGTAGTTGCCTTTTCTTGCTTTTTCAGCATTGCTTTGGCTTCCTCGTTTTCTGTATAATATTCAAATTGCAGAGCTATTTTTCCTTTTTCAAAATTAAGGTTGCCGAGGGCCATGATATCTTTGGGATCTACCTTGATACTTGTCAGTCCTATGTTTAATTGGCGGGCATATGCTTGTGGCAGTGCGGCCAATGATGCCAGGAAGTTGACATCTCCTTTTTGTTTCTGCATTTTCTGAAAACCGGCGTTGCCTGCGATACTCTTTTCGGGAGTC
>URYO01000093.1 GCA_900552195.1 uncultured Sutterella sp.
CCATTCTTTTAATTGGCACATACGAGCTTAAAAATACGACGACGCCTTATCGCGTTGTGATCAATGAGGCAGTGGAACTGGCTAAGAGTTTCGGCGGTTCCGACGGCTTTAAATATGTCAACGGAGTTTTGGACAAGATGGTTCCCGAACTTCGTCCCTACGAGGTTGTAAAAGGCAAAAATGCCTGAGCACCCTGCCTGTACGATGACTCCGAATCCGCTTGATGAATTCGGAGTCATATCCCGTTTTTTTACGGATCGCTCTTTTTATCCGTCTGCGTGGCCTTCACAAGGCGCAGGGGACGACTGTGCGTTTCTTGACATCGGGCCGATGCGTTTGGCTGTGACGGCCGACATGATGGCGCTCGGATCGCATTTTTTAGAAAATGCTTCTCCTTACACGGTAGGCCGCAAAGCGCTTGCTGTGAATTTATCCGATCTTGCCGCGGCCGGTTCCGAGCCGAAAGCATTTTTCCTCTCTATTTCCCTGCCTCGCATCGACGAGAATTGGTTGGAAGGTTTTTCCAAAGGTCTTCTGGAAGAGGCCCGGCGCTTTAACTGTCCGCTGCGCGGCGGAGACACCGTTAAATCGTTCGTCAGGCCGGGGCAGGCGCCTTATACCGCCGTCTCTATTACTGCGATGGGCGAACTGCCGGCCGGCAAAGGACTGACCCGTGCCGGCGCTCGAGTGGGCGACGACGTTTGGGTCTCCGGCACGCCGGGAGATGCTTTCGCCGCTTTAGGCCAGATCTTCGGATACTGGACGTTTGCCGAGCCGCTCTTCGGGTATTTCCGTTCTCGCATGGATTTGCCTGAGCCGCGTGTCGCGCTCGGGCGCGGTTTGTTAAATGCCGCCACAGCTTGTTGTGATATTTCCGATGGTTTGGTTGGAGATCTGAAGCATATCCTGGAGCGATCGGGGGTTTCAGCTCGCCTTTTCTGGCCGGCTTTTCCGAAGTCCGACGCAATGAAACTTCTTCCCGAAGCCATCCAACAGCGCTGTATTTTGTCCGGCGGAGATGATTACGAATTGCTCTTTACCGCACCTTCTCATTGTCGCGGAGAAGTCGAACGAATCGCTGAGCGTGCAGGTACTCGTGTGTCCCGCATCGGCGAGATTGTTCCGGCAGGGGATCCCTTAAAAATTATTGATGCAAACGGCGCGGAGGTCGCGTGCGGGGCCTCATTTAACCATTTCGGAGAGGCCGGCTCATGAAATCCTATAAAACGACACCGCCTTCTTTTAAGACAGTGCTTGAACACCCTTGGCTTTGGATCTCAACATTCTTCGGATCCGGCTGCATTACGCCGGCGCCGGGAACTTGGGGTTCCTTTGCGGCGTGGGGCGCCTTCTGGCTTTTGGATATGTGGCTCGGACGGAGCTTCATCTGGGCCGCGGCATTGGTTTTATTTGTGCTCGGATGTGTCTCGGTCGGTAAAAGTACTGCTTATTTAAATAAAGTCGATCACGGCTCCATCGTGGTCGATGAAGTCGTCGCGGTATGGGTGGTTCTGCTTCTGACGCCTTTGGGTTTCTGGTGGCAGCTCTCATCCGTAATCGCGTTTCGTTTTTTTGACATCGTTAAGCTTCCGCCCGCATCGGTGGTGGACAGAGGCCGTCAGAACGGCTTTACTGTCATGCTTGACGATATATTCGCGGCTGTTTATGCCATTCTGGTTATTAATTCGATGGCCTGGGTGGCAGGGTTCTACGGAGCCGCTTCACCTTTTTGGATTTTGCGATGAATAAAGAAATAGAAGATAAAGTCAAAGAACTCAGCCGCCGCATTGTCGGTACCGGTCAGATCGTGGTTGCCGCCGAGTCCCTCACCGGCGGAATGATCAGTTCAGCCCTGACGTCGATTCCCGGCGCGAGCGAATGGTTCGAGCGTGGTTTCGTGACTTACACCAATCAAGCGAAGCACGAGATGCTGGACGTTCCGCAGTCTATTCTTGACCGCTTCTCTGCCGTGAGCACTCAAACCGTATCGCAGATGCTTGAAGGCGCGATTCGTCACTCCAACGCTACCATGGCCGTGGCCGTCAGCGGTATTGCAGGTCCGGACGGTGCAATGCCGGGCAGACCCGTCGGTACTGTGTTTATCGGCTGGAAGCGCAAAGATGAGATGGCCGAAGTCGGCCGCTATGCATTCAAGGGCGACCGTCAGAGCGTGCGCGAGCAGACGGTTGCCGTCGCTATCCAAGGGTTAATCGAAATGCTCGACGAAAGGCAGCCATCATGAGTATCTGGCTCGATATTCTCTGTTTAATTCTGCTGATTCTCCTCAACGGTTTTTTTGCCATGAGCGAGATCTCCATCGTTACAGCTCGCCGCAGCAAGCTGCAAATGCTGGCAGATCAAGGCGCGAGCGGTGCAGAGCTTGCTTTGTCTCTGTCTGAAAACCCGACAAGAGCGCTTTCTACCATCCAGGTCGGCATTACTTCTATCGGCATTCTTTCCGGTATCGTCGGTGAGTCGGCATTGGTGGATCCGCTTTCTAATTTTCTTGTAGACACCATTCACATTCCGGCTGCGACCGCTCGCGGTGCTTCAATGGCAGTGGTGGTTATTCTGATCACGTACTTCTCCATTGTGATCGGTGAATTGGTTCCGAAACGTATCGGTCAGATGGGCGCTGACGCGATCTCCCGTTTGGTTGCTAAGCCCATCCACTGGCTGGCTATCCTGGCCATGCCTTTCGTGAAGCTGCTCTCTTTCTCCACAGAGCTGCTTCTTAAGATCCTCGGCATTAAGCAGGACGATCAAAAGATCACGGAAGAAGAAATTCATTCCATGATCGACGAAGGCGGAGAGGCCGGCGTGATTGACGCGCAGGAACACACGATGGTCAAAAATGTTTTCCGTTTGGATGACCGTGCCGTTGCGTCCCTGATGGTTCCGCGTTCCGAAGTCCAGTACTTGGACTTGGAAGATACACGCGAAGTCAATATGGAAAAAGTTCTCAACTCTCAGCATTCTCGTCTTCCGGTTTGCTACGGAGGTCTGGACGACATCCGAGGTGTGGTCACCACACGTCTGCTTTTAAAGCAGATGGTCAATGACGGTAAACCCAACTTCAAGGTGAACTACGAGCCCGTACTCTACGTTCCGGAATCTATTTCCGGTATGGAGCTGTTAGACACCTTCAGAAAGAGCGACGCAGCGTTGGCGATGGTAGTTGACGAATACGGCGCAATCTTAGGTCTGGTGACGCCGCACGATGTGCTGGAAGCTATTGCCGGCGAATTTAAGCCGGATGCTCCGGAAGACGCTCAGATCATTCAGAAGGGCGAGAACTGCTATGAAGTCGACGGCTTGCTGCCGATTCCCGAACTGAAAGACTTGCTCGACATTGATGAGGTGCCGGACGAAGATAAAGACCGCTATACGACGGTTGCAGGCATGGTGATCTTCCTTCTGGAGCGCCTGCCCCGTACCGGAGATCGAGTCAAATGGGACGGCTGGGAATTCCGTGTTATGGTTATGGACGGACGCCGTCTGGACCGTATCCTGATTACCAAACTGCCGTCTGCAGATGACGTTAAGGAAAAAGAGAGCTAGACAATTTCGGGCCGGCCGTGAGCCGGCCTTAAAGAAGCACTCAAAACAAAAGACCGCTGTCCCGGCGGTCTTCTCGTATGCGGAGAGGAAGCTACTTAGACGAAGGGTTCTTAGGATCCTTCTTCACAATCGGGTGCTTCTCATCGTATTCGATACCTTTGAAGATACCGAAAGAGCTTGCGGCAATCAATGCCGCGCCAAGGTAGCGCCTGGGGCTGCCGTTTTTAAGGACCAATCTTGCAATTGCCACCGCAGCCGGAATAAACACCGTTCGAGCCAAGGGGATGGCAACTTTCGGATTAGTTAAACCTAGGGCCTGCATGGTTTTAACCGCGTCGACTCCGATGTTTTTGACAGCGGATGCGGGTTTGCTGCGCATATAGGTCAACTCATCTTGAATCTGAGCTCTTTGTTCACCTGCCTTGACGGTCAGTTGTGCAAGCTTACGAGCAACGTCTTCATTTGCCTGCATTGTTGTTCTCCCCTTCGGTAGGATCGACCGGCTGTTGGGCGGCGACGCCTGCTTTCTTATTGCAGGAAGCACGGAAAGCGGCTACGTCGGCAGCCAAAATCTGACGAGATTCCTCAAACGCATAAGGCATATTAGCCGCAAGGTTGCGGGCTTTGCCTAAGAAGAAAAGGAACAGGAGCAGATAGACGCCTGCTATGCAGCAGGAAACGAAAATGCGGTGATCTTCCCAGAAAATAACAAGAAGTGCGACCGATATAAAAACGAGCGCAAAGAGGCCGAAAAGGGCGGCAAGAACAGCATAAATTGCTGTCTTTGCCGCGTTGTTTTTGGCGACGGAGAGCTCGATAGAAGCAATTTGAAGACGCGTCGCCAAACCGTCAACCACCTGATTAAGGATGGTGAAGAGTCCGGGGTCGGCGTTATTTCTATCTGACATATCTATCTCCGAAAGCCTCGGGAAGAATTACTTGCGAGCAACCAAGAGACCGAGCAGGAGGCCGCCGACAGCAGCGATACCGACAGCACGCCAAGGATTGGAGCGAACGCAGTCGTTAACTTCACCGGCAATTTCTCTGCCTTCTTCAGAAGTCTTCTCGTAGAAGCTCTTCATGTTTCTGCTTGCACGTGCCAGGCATTCTTTAGCTTTTGCCTGGAGCTCTTTAGCTTCTTCGCCGGTAGCGGCGGAGGCCTGCTTCAGGAATTCGTCAGCCTGTTCGAGGGCAGTGTCAACATTTTCACGAACTACGGCTTCAATTTTGTTTTCCATACTGAAATTACCTCCCTTTAAGGATATCTATATGTTTGAAAAGTCTATCACCTGCCGTAAACCCAGCTGATTACAGCGTCCATAACGGGTATGGAATTGATCGCGGAAGGTCCGTTGACGATGGCCGCGACGGCATAGCGTTCGCCGCTTTTCGTCTGAACATACCCCGCAATCGAACGGACGTTTTGGATATATCCCGTTTTGACGTGTGCGCTGCCCTGAGCGACATGTCTTTTTCTCATGGTCCCGTCAACGCCGGAGATCGGCAGCGAGGAGACGAATTCAGGCATCTGCGGAGAGTTCCACATATGTTTCAGGACCGTCACGAAGGCATCTGTAGAAACGGACGTGGTACGAGAAAGACCGCTGCCGTTGTCGATTTTGAGCGAGGAGGCAGGAATCTTTAGGGAAGCGGCCCATTCATAGACGGCGGCTCGGGCCCCCTCTAAGTTTTTGGGTTCGTCTTTCTGAGTTTTGGCTAACGCGAGGAAGAGCTGACGAGCGATGATGTTGTCGCTGTACTTATTCATGTTGTAAACAAGTTTCGTCAGAGGCTCGGAGTAAGAGGAGGCAAGCACTTTGTAGTCGTCAGAGTCATCGGGGAGTTTGCCTTGGACGACTTTTCCCTTCCAGGTGCCTCCGGCTTTCTTCCACATGTCGGCAAAGACGACCTGAAGATACTGATCGGCGGAGAGACTGGTGTAGAAGTAGTCCTTCGGACCGCATTTCAGCGGAAACTTTCCTTTGAACGCAGGTTTAAGCGGGTTGGAGAAATCCGGATTGATTTGTTT
>URYO01000094.1 GCA_900552195.1 uncultured Sutterella sp.
CATGGAGTCCAAGGGACACACTATCGTCGCTTCCAGCCCGGTAGTCCCCGGTGACGACCCCACATTGCTGTTTACCAACGCAGGTATGAACCAGTTCAAGGATGTTTACCTTGGCTTTGACAAGCGTCCCTACACACGTGCGACGACCAGTCAGAAATGTGTTCGTGCCGGCGGCAAGCACAATGACTTGGAAAACGTAGGCTATACCGCTCGCCATCACACATTCTTTGAAATGCTTGGCAACTTCAGCTTCGGAGATTACTTCAAGCGTGACGCCATCAAGAATGCCTGGGAGCTACTTACCGAACACTTCAAACTCCCTCCTGAAAAACTCTGGGTGACCGTGTACGCCGAGGACGACGAGGCTTACAACATCTGGAATAAGGAAGTCGGTATCCCTGCCGATAGAATCGTTCGTATCGGCGACAACAAGGGCGCTCGTTTCGCTTCCGACAACTTCTGGATGATGGGCGACACTGGCCCCTGCGGTCCTTGCTCTGAAATTTTCTATGACCATGGTCCCTCCGTTGCCGGAGGCCCTCCCGGAAGCCCTGACGAAGACGGCGACCGCTACATGGAAATTTGGAATCTCGTGTTCATGCAGTTCAACCGTGATGAAAAAGGCGTGATGCACAAGCTGCCCCGTCCCAGCGTGGATACCGGCATGGGCTTGGAACGTATTTCCGCCGTTCTTCAGGGTGTTCATTCGAACTACGAAATCGACCTGTTCCAGAACCTCATGAAGGCCGTCATTGATGAAGTTAAGGCTGCCGGCGCAGAGGACGTTGATCCGAACAGTCCTTCCGTTAAGGTCATTGCCGACCACATTCGTGCCTGCACGTTCATCATTGCCGACGGTGTTGTTCCGGGCAATGAAGGCCGCAGCTACGTTCTGCGTCGTATTGCTCGCCGCGGTATGCGTCACGGCTTTAAGCTCGGCGCCCGCAAGCTTTTCTTCAGCAACTTGGTTAAAGCCGTTGCCAAAGAAATGGGCGATCAGTACCCTGAAATTCGTAATCCGCATATTCAGGAAGTTTTGCGTCAGGAAGAAGTTCGCTTTTCTCAGACCCTGTCCAAAGGCTTGGATATCCTTAATGAAGCTCTGGCTTCCGGAACCAAGATCCTGGGCGGTGACGTTGCATTCAAACTGCATGACACCTACGGCTTCCCGGTTGACCTGACTGCCGACGTCTGCCGCGAAAAGAATGTTTCCGTTGACTTTGAAGGCTTTGATGCCTTGATGGAAAAGCAGCGTGAACAGGCTCGCGCCAAGGGCAAATTCAAGATGGCTCAGGGCCTCGAATACGAAGGCAAACCGACTGAATTCTTAGGTTACGACACGCTGACGGTTCAGGCCTGCCGCGTCGAAGCCATCTATAAAGACGGCGAACCCGTGAAAGACGCCGAAGCCGGCGACGAAGTCGTTGTCGTTTTTGACCGCACTCCGTTCTATGCAGAAAGCGGCGGTCAGATGGGCGACAAAGGTACGTTCAAGAACAAGACAACGATCCTTAAGGTTGACGATACATTCAAGATCAAGGCGAATGTCTTCGGTCATATGTGCTATGTCGCCGAAGGCGAAGTCAAGGTGGGCGACCTCTTCAGCGCTCAGGTCGACGAAGAAAACCGCGAAGCAACTGCCCGCAACCACTCCGTGACGCACTTGATGCACAAAGCACTGAGAGAAGTGCTCGGTGCTCATGTTCAGCAGCGCGGCTCCATGGTTAACGGCGACAGAACCCGCTTCGACTTTGTCCACACCTCTCCGATGACTCGTGAACAGATCAACGAAGTCGAAGACATCGTGAACAAAGAAATTCTCCGTAATGCACCGACTCAGACCAGAGTCATGCCGATCGACGAAGCTAAGAAGACCAACGCGGTCATGCTCTTCGGAGAAAAATACGGTGAAAACGTTCGCGTTCTGAACATCGGCTCCAGCTGCGAACTCTGCGGCGGTACACACGTCCAGAGAACCGGTGACATCGGTATGTTCAAAATCATTTCCGAATCCGGTATTTCCGCCGGCGTGCGTCGTGTTGAGGCCGTGACGGGTATGGCCGCTCTTCACTACGCTCAGAACCAGGAAGAGATCATCCGAGAAGTGGCTGAAGAACTCAAAGCTCCGGCTCTCGAAGTTGTCTCCAAGGTTGTGGACACCGTCGAACATCTGAAACGCACGGAAAAAGACTTGAACGCTTTGAAGGTCAAGTTTGCCCAGGCCGGCGCCGCTCACATGGCTTCTCAGGCTCAGGATGTCAATGGCGTCGCGGTTCTTGTAACCGAGATGAAAGGCATCGAAACCAAGGAACTTCGCAATTCCGTTGACGGTCTTAAAGATCAGCTCAAGAGCGGCGTGATCGTTCTGATCAAGTCTGAAGACGGTAAAGCCAGTGCTGCGGTCGGTGTGACGAAAGATCTCGTCGGCAAGATCAAAGCCGGCGATGTGATGAAGTTTGTTGCCGAGCAGCTCGGCGGTAAAGGCGGCGGACGTCCTGACTTTGCTCAGGGCGGCGGCGCAGCGCCTGCCGACATGAACGTTCTGCTCGGTAAGACCAGAACGTTCATCACAGAAAAGCTTGCCTAATCAGCTTTTCTGAACGGAACTAAACCGTTGCGAAACCTCCGAATGAAAGTCCGGAGGTTTCTTTTTAGGAGTGAAAAGAAAAGGCCCGCAAATGCGAGCCTCATCAAGTCTTAACCGGATTAGTCCGGATACCCTTCCGGATTCATCTGTTGCCAGCGCCAGGTATCTTCACACATCTTCTCGATGCCGCGCTTAGCCGTCCAGCCGAGAAGCTTCTTGGCAAGCTCGGGGTTGGTCCAATAGGCAGCCTTGTCGCCGGCACGACGAGGGCAGATCTCGTAAGGAATATGTTTTCCGCTGGCTTTCTCAAACGCTTTAACGAGCTCGAGCACAGTTGTGTTGCCGCCGGTGCCGAGGTTAACAGTCAGCAGCTGTGGTTTGCCGTCTAAAACTCTCAGAGCGTCTAAATGTCCTTCAACAAGATCCTGTACGTGGATATAGTCGCGGGCGCCGGTGCCGTCGCGAGTCGGGTAGTCATTTCCGAAAACTTTCAAAGAAGCGCGTCTGCCGACGGCAACTTGGGAAATGAAAGGCATCAGATTGTTCGGAATGCCGTTCGGATCTTCACCGATTAAGCCGGATTCGTGTGCGCCGACCGGATTGAAATAACGAAGGATGGCGATTGACCAATCAGGCTCGGCTTTGAAAGTCTTGCGAAGAACTTCTTCAATCATCCATTTGCTCAGACCGTAGTTGTTGATCGGAGCAAGCGGAGTGTTCTCATCAAATTCATCGTAGCCAGGATCGCCGTAAACGGTGGCGGAAGAGGAAAAAACAAACTCTTTAACACCGAACTTCTTCATGACGCGAAGCAGAACAATAGTTCCTTCGACGTTATAAGAAAAGTAAAGCAAAGGATCGGTTTCTGACTCGCCGACGGCCTTACGGCCGGCAAAGTTAATGACGGCATCGATCGGGAAATCCGCGAACAGCTTCTCTAAAGCCTTTTCGTGACGGATGTCACCGCGTACCAGTGTCGGACGTTTTCCGGTGATCATCTCAATGCGGTCTACGACGGCAGGCTTGGAATTGCTGAAGTTATCGAAAATGATCGGCTCCATGCCGGCTTCGATCAGGCGCACAACCATGTGGGAGCCGATGTAGCCGGTGCCGCCGGTAACAAGAATGTGTTTTTTCATCGTCCGCAAAAAACAAAAATTGGCGCTCCGCCCGAAGGCGGATGCCAAATAATCATTAAATAGAGCTAAAAATTATTTATCAAGCGCATCGAAAATACGGCGGCTGACTTCATTGACGTCGCCGACGCCGTCGATCTTGATGTATTTTGTCTTGCTGTCGCCCTTAGCAGCCAGGCTCTGGTAGAAACCGACCAGTGCTTCAGTCTGAGTGTGATAGACCTCAAGACGCTTCTTAACGGTCTCTTCCTTATCGTCCGGACGCTGAATCAGAGGTTCGCCGGTCACGTCGTCAACACCTTCAACCTTAGGAGGATTGAATTTAACATGGTAAGTACGGCCCGAAGCAACGTGCACTCTGCGGCCGCTCATACGTTCAAGAATGACCTCGTCGGGAACGGCGATTTCAACAACGTCATCGATGGGAATACCGGCTTTAACCAAAGCTTCGGCTTGAGGAATTGTGCGAGGGAAGCCGTCAAAGAGGAAACCGTTCTTGCAGTCCGGTGGCATCCGCAAATATCAGTGGGGAACCGTGCCTCTGGCAATCCACGGCGTTGTAGCAAAAAAGAACGGAGAGCTGATCGAGGTCTGCATCGGTGAAAAAGAGGATGAGCCTGCATTCTGCATTACAGATCTTCTGCCTCATCTGGCTGGAAAGCAGAATGAGCGTCCTTTAAGAGAAGGTCTTAAGGGAGAAGAACTGAATGTGATCATTGGATCCATCCCCTACGAGGGCGAGGAGATTAAGGAAGCCGTAAAGCTGATGGTTTTATCTCTTCTCCATGAGAAATACGACATTAAGGAAAAAGACTTCTTCCGCGCAGAGTTTGAATTGGTTCCTGCCGCAAAGGCAAGAGATATCGGACTGGACAGAAGCCTTGTGGGCGCCTATGGACAGGATGACCGGGTATGCGCTTATACAGCCCTTACCGCAGAGATTGAGACAAAGAAACCGGCCCATACCACAGTAACCATTCTTACAGATAAGGAAGAAATCGGCTCTGAGGGAAATACGGGTCTTAATTCCGACTATGTGCTTCACTATATCGAAGATCTGGCAGAGCTGGAGCATACGCCGGTACGGGATATTTTAAGAGCCTCCCTGTGCCTTTCTTCTGATGTAAATGCCGCTTATGACCCAACCTTTGCAGATGTATTTGAAAGCCGCAATGCAAGCTACATCAACAAAGGCTGTGTTTTGACAAAATATACAGGTGCAAGAGGCAAATCCGCTTCCAATGACGCAAGTGCAGAGACTATGGCAAAAGTGATCGCTATTATGGAGGAGGCAGGCGTATTCTGGCAGGCAGGAGAGTTAGGAGCCGTTGATGTGGGAGGCGGCGGCACCATTGCAAAGTATGTAGCCCATATGGATGTGGATACCGTAGACTTGGGTGTGCCGATCCTTTCCATGCATTCACCCTTTGAGCTGGCTTCCAAGCTGGATGTGTACAATACCTACAAGGCATTTAAGGCATTTTATGCATAAAAGGCTTTTTTTTCAACGTCTTGTATGGTATAACTATGTACAGCGCCTGCCTGAGAGCAGGCGAAAATAGTATGATAGAAAAGGGAAACCATTATGAGAAAAATCGCATTATTTTGTCTGTGCGGCCTTACGGCAGCTTCTATTCTGACTGGCTGCTCCGGCAGTGCAGACGGCAACGTAAATTTGGGAACCGTTACACTTTCCGAGTACAAGGGAGTTACTGTTAATATTGAGGCTCCTGAGGTTACGGATGAGGAAGTGGATACATTGGCTTTACCTAATCATTGTATCATTCGTAG
>URYO01000095.1 GCA_900552195.1 uncultured Sutterella sp.
CAATAAGTTGGAGCGGAGAGGAGGAAAATTAATCAAGGTTGATCCCAAAAATACCAGCCGAACATGTCCGCTATGTGGTTTGGTTTCTGCGGAGAACAGAAAAACGCAAGCCTCTTTTGCGTGTGTTGCCTGCGGATACCGAGCCAACGCGGATTTGGTCGGAGCGATAAATGTACTAAGGGCCGGACGGGCCCGGTTAGCCTGTGGTATGAGCGGCGCAGTAAGGCCGCTGTCAGCAGGAACCCAGAGAGACCTGTTGCAGCACTAGGCTACGGCCGCTGCAGAGGTGGTATGGAATCCTCGCCATTTATGACGAGGAGGACGTCAATAGCTTTGCGCTTTCGGATGTAAGCGAAGAAGAAAGTCTGTTCATCGCCAGTCAGGCTGAACAGATGCTTCCCTCCCATTTCTTCGTTCCGCCCTCACTCGACAAATAAGTCTTCTTTCGGCTGACCGCAGGACACTCCCAAATTTAAATACCGAAGCGCTCCTACAGTCAGTTCACTCGTTTGTTTAAATCGACCCCCTGCATAATTGCTTCGCCCCAATCATGCGGCTTCTATCTTTGCGACCACAGGAGTCAAAATGCTAGATCTCAAAGGACTGTTGTCCAAGGCAAGAATGCCGATGGATATCACCCGACGCGGCTTCTTAGAAGTATCAACCGTCGCTGCCGCCATGGCTGCGATGAACGCCGCCCCCGCACAAACCGGTGCACAGCCGTACATCATTCTCTCCACTCCGAAAGGCATCCTCATTGCGGACCCGAGTTTATTGGTCCAACGGCCACCCGAAACATCATACCAACTAAGACGACGGACAATTGGGCTGCTTGCTTAACTGCATGTGCAACCGCGACCCGATGGCTCACGCTCATGTGAACTTCACCCGCAGCGGTCTGCCGATCAAAGAAATGAAGCACATCGCCAAAGTCACTTGGGGTGACGAAAGTGCTGTCGACCAAATCGGTGACTACACACCGATTAACCCCTATAAGATGAAACGCCTTCAGTGGGTTATCGCCAGACGTCTGCACCATGCGACTCAGGACTGCACTCGAGAATCCAACAGGATGCAAAAGCTTTTATCTTGCAGCGGCACTCGAATTAGCTCTGTCTTCAGTTCGTTCAAAGGCAAAGCTGCTCAAAAGATTATTAATTCCTTTCTTGACGATTCTTACCCGGAATTTATTGCCTGTGTACGTTCCAATTGCTCCCGGCTAAGAGCAACATTTACGGATATTGTCGATGCCTTTAGACAGTTGAACACCCCGACATTTAAAGAACTTTTACTGGAACAAAGAAAATCCTGGCGTCAGGCCATGGAACGAAGGGATCGATTGGAAGCCTTATTGCGAATACAAATGAAGCCATACAAGAAAACGGTCGATCAACTTTGTGCAATTCCAGGAGTCAAAGAATTAGCGGCGCTAAAAATTCTCTCAGAAATTGGTACGGATTTATCCTCGTTTAGAAGCAGTGAAGCTTTCTGTTCATGGATTGGAATTTGCTGCGGAAATAACGAGCCCGCAGGTAAAGCCAAAAAATCCGGAACGCCAAAAGGAAACAACTATCTTCGTGCTTACCTCACAGAAGTGGGTCAGGCTATTGCATTAGTTAAAACCTACACAACGGTTTTGCGTAAGGTATTCCAGGCTTTTAAAGAGAGAAGAGGACACAACCGAGCGGTTGTTGCAATCGCTCATAAGATTGCACGGATCATTTACACGATGATCAAAAATTCTATTGCCTATGTAGAAATAAGTTCTCCAACCCTTGAGAAAATCAGACTTAAAAAACTAAGAGCTTCCATAAACAATGCCAAAGAAGTCGGAATTAGCCTACAGAAACTATCCGTCGTTAAAGACTCTACCGGAGAAATCCTATCGGATACCTGAGTAAATAAAAATGTGTGAATCTCACTGGATATGCCGAAAGGCAGGAATTTACCTGCCTACTGGCACGCAACTTACTTAAAAAAGGGAAAGTAAAAGAGCTTTTTCTTCGTCAGGTCAAAACCGCTCCCGTGCCCGATGCAGCCGAGCTGCAGGCAGTCGCTGAAACCTCTACCGATGCGGTTTTAGAGCGTGCATTAAAGCGCAAAGAACAGCAGGAATTTGAGGTCCAGCTCACGCCGCAGGGTAAGGTTGATCTCTACGAGGCCGAGCATCCGAATCTGCGTCCTAGCCGCAAGGCTTTAAGCCGCAGAGAAATGCTTCGTTCTCTCGTCCGCGGAGATATTCATCCGAGCGACCTGCAGACCGAAGAAGAGCTGGAAGAGGAACTCCCTGAGGATTATTTCGAAACCGTCTGCAAAGCGACCGAAGAAGGCGACTTAGGCGTCTTCTCGATCACCGCACCGGACGGAGCAGAGTACCTCTACTTCAAACCGCTCATGTCGCACTCCTACGCCAGAATTCTAGCGGTCAAAGACAACGCCGAAGCGCTGGTGTGCGATCAAATTAGAGAAAACTCCCGAATTTATCCGCGGCCGGTTCCCTCTCAGATGTTCCTTGAGGCTCCGTTTGATTTTGATGTTCCGACGCTGGAATGTTTGCTTCAATCCATCGGACGGAAAGAAGAAAACAAGGACATCAAGTTCACGCAGACCTCCTCCGGGACGATTTTTCTGTACTCAGACAAATATTTGGACGACGACTTAGCGGAGTTCCTCGCAGAAGAGCAGGAAATGCGTCCGCTTAACCCGTAACCCACAAAGCATTCGAAGGCACAAAATGTCAACTCTCAAAACAACCATTCTCCTGTCCGCACTGGCGTGCTTAGCGATGTCCTCTGCCGCCTTTGCACAAGACAACGTTCCCGTTAAAGCTCCGGAAAGCCTCAAGAACGTTCCCTTTAAAATCGAAGGCGTAGAGGGTTTCCTTCATTCACTCGGAATCGACCCAAAAACTGAGATCAAGCTCTCTAAGAAAGAACTACGGTCTCTCGCCGAATCCAACTACAACGACAAGACGGCCCAACATTTCATGAGCGTGCATGCCCGTCACGGCGTGGGCTGCCTCTCTTGCCACGATCAATCCGAAGTTAAAGGTACGGCTTGGATGGCCTACGTCAGCAATCCTCCGATGAAGCAGGACTGCAAGACTTGCCACACGGTCCAGGCCGACGTATTCAAACACACGGATACGCACAGCAACCTAGACTGCATTGCCTGCCATATGCCCAATATGCCGAAACCGGCCGAATACAGCGAAGATCAGGCCAAGGTCGCAGGCACCGCTTTGTACCGTGCCCATATGTATAAGATCAATCCGTCGCCCGACAAGACTTCCTATGTTAAAAAGGAAGTCAAAGTCGACGGCAAGATCGTATCTCAGTACGAACTGGCTAAAGATGAAAAAGGCCGCGACTTTGTTGATCTGATGTGGAGCTGCGCACGGAATGCGCCTGCTGACTGGACGGTGTTTGAAGGCAAAGGCTGCCACAGCCAGTACACCTCTAAACTTGAAGAAGGTCTTGTCTACAAAGATCAGAAGCAGGTTTACGGCGAACTCGTGAAATGGCAGAACCCGATTAAAGAAGGCTACAAAGAAATTCGCGGTGCAACCGAACGCATCAATAAGCTGCTTGAAGTTACACGACTCGATCGCGATCAAAGAACCCAGGTCCTCTCCTATGTGGATTTGGCCACACAGATTGCCGACATGATCGAAAAAGACGGTTCCTGGGGTGCCCACGCTCATAACTATATGACCCAGCGCCTGGCTGCCGCTCAGAATTATGTCCGCAAAGCTCAAGAAATCTTGGACGCAGGAAAGTTCTCCAAGACTGCAGTAGATCCGCTTAAGTAACCGTTCCGAGAGGCCCGGGATCGGGCCTCGGAGAGAAATCATGACAATAGACCGTAGAAAATTCCTAGCCGGCACGGCCCTCGGAGCCGTCACCGCTGTTTTTCTGGACAAGCAGGAAGCAAAGGCCGGTAATGTCAGCGGATATAAGGCTCGGTTTGCGATGATCTTCGACCAGAACAAATGTGTCGGCTGCGGAGCCTGCAAAGAAGCCTGCTCCGAAACCAATCACGTTCCTGCCGGTCAGCTTCGCATGACGCTGGAGCGCCAGTCGCCGCTCGACGGAACGCCTGGCAACCGCAAGTATGTCCGCGTATCCTGCCAGCAGTGTTCCGAGCCGCCCTGCGTGAGAGTCTGTCCGACAGGCGCTGCGCACATAGATCCGGCCACCAACATCGTGACCATGGACAATTCCCGCTGCGTCGGCTGCAAGTACTGCATTGCCGGATGTCCTTACAACGTTCGATTCATTAACGAAGAGACGAAGGCCGCAGAAAACTGCGACTTCTGCCTGCACTCCAAACTTGCCATCGGCGAGCAGCCGGCTTGTGTGCAAGCCTGCCGCTACGATGCGCTGGTGTTTGGAGACACGAACGATCCGAATTCTTACATCAGTAAGATGCTGGCCGTTAAGAACTCCGTGCGTGTACGCGCAGTTCTCGGAACCCATCCGAACCTGCATTACATTCCTAAAGTGAAGGAAGAGGTTTGATATGCAGACCACAGATATCGTCATTGACTTTACGACCGGTTTATCCGGAAGTGTGGCGTGGCCCTGGCCGATTGCCGTCTACCTTTTCTTAGCCGGTATTCCGGGCGATGCGGTGGCCCTTGCCATCACCATCAATCTCTGTAAAGGGACGCACGCCGACAATCCTCAGATGAAGGCTGCCACCATGGTAGGCCTGGTCACCATTCTTTTAGGCATGGTGTGCTTGGTACTTGACCTGACGGACCCCTTCAACTTCTGGCGCATTCTGATCTTCTACAACCCGACCTCGGTGATGAGTATCGGTGTTGCGGCTTTGCTCTTCTATATCCCGCTGCTCTTTGTTTTGACGCTTCTAGTTTTCAGAGACTTGCCGATATTGAAGTTTTTAAAGCCGCTCACCGACTTCCTCGCGCACTTCCGAGTTGTGCTGGACTGGGTGGTCATGATCCTGGCTGTTGTGATCTGCGCTTACACCGGCTTCCTGATCTCCGCGCTGATTCGCTTCCCGCTGATCAACACGGCAGTTCTTCCGGCCTTGTTCGTCGCTTCGGGCTTTTCCGCCGGCTGCGCCGCGATTCGGCTCTTTGCGATTTGCTTCGGTGCAAAGCGAGAAGACTCCTCCATGCATATCCTGCATGTGGCTGAATACCCGATCATCCTGGTTGAAGCGATGTGCATCTTCATGATCGCCGTCTCTTTGATCACCGGCACGGAAGTGGCAAAAATTGCGTTCACTGCATTCACAACCGGTGTTTGGGCTTGGGTCTTCTAGCTCGGCGCTATCTTCGTCGGCATGATTGTTCCAATCACTTTGAGCTTCTTCCGCTCTGCAGCCTGCT
Source organism: uncultured Sutterella sp. (assembly GCA_900552195.1). Lineage (GTDB taxonomy): Bacteria > Pseudomonadota > Gammaproteobacteria > Burkholderiales > Burkholderiaceae_F > Parasutterella. The sequence goes on from URYO01000095.1 coordinate 5,360, forward strand.
TCTACTTAAGCTGCATTTCGGCAATCGCCGGCATGATGTGCCTGCGTCCACTACTGTCCAAAATAAATTTGAACGATTGACATAGCCCCAATGCAAACATGCTGGCGATCCGATAAAGTTGATTT
>URYO01000096.1 GCA_900552195.1 uncultured Sutterella sp.
TTTGTCCGTTGATAGAGGAATGCGTCTTATTTTGTGTTTTGTCTTTCTGCTGTTTCTGCTTCCCTTCTTCTGCCGCGCAAGTTTCCTTTGAAGCTCGGCAAGTTTTTCCTGCTCCTGCTTAAAAGCGTTTAGAGGTTCAACGAAGTCCCCGTTTGACAGAGTCGCAAAACGTTTGACTCCCATGTCTATTCCTATTTCAGAAGGATTGGGAGCAGATGAGACGACTTCATACTCAGTCTGTATGCTGACATCCCATTTCTCCCCGCGCCGGCTGACAGTGACATTCTTAATGGTTCCGATGATATCCCTGCTTTTTCGATATCCCATCCAGCCGATTTTCGGCAGTCGGATCTGTTGTTTAACTTCATCAAGTTCAACGCCTTGGGGAAATCGAATGGAGTCATGCTGAAACTTTTTCTTGTATTTTGGAAAATTCGATCGTTTCTCGAAAAAATTGATATAAGCCAGTTCCAAATCCTTTAATGACTGCTGAAGCACCTGGCTGTGGCATTTCTTTAAAAAAGGATTCTTTTTTTTCCATCCGGGCAGTCTATTGGCAGCCGCTGTGTATTTGAAAGAGTGCTTGCTGTCTTTCTTATAGAGAGACTTTTCAAGTGACAAGGTGCGGTTGTAGACGTAACGGGCGCAGCCACAGAATTGCATCATCAGTTGAATCTGCATTCCCTTTGGTCTTAGTTCGAATTTGAAACCGCGCCTAATTAACAATTGTATTCCCCCACTGCGATAACTCATTTTAACGGAGCCAGATGAGTTGCATCATCGGGGAAAACGATACGGCAGAATCTGAGAAAAATTTTGGTAGAAGTATCTTTGATTCTGTTGATCGTATGCGGCAATCCGTCGTGACGAGTTCTCTATTACCATAGACAAAGCAGATATCAAAATATGCAGAACCACGACTCTGTGGGGCCCTTATATCACCGTCATGAATGACGGTGTTTTACGGGCCCCGTTGATAAAGTTGTGTAAAAGCATTTGCTGTCTCCTTGCGAACGAAATTCATTGGGGTGTAAAGGTGTTGGATTTCGTTACGGATAGGAGTATATTCTAAAGTGTTTCCACTTGTTAGCAATTTAAGTTTGTTTTAATTTATACCGTGAATTGGTTATGGCCATCATTCGTTCGGATGAATTTATAGAAAATTCAATCGTTTATTGATTTCACCTTTCTATTAGTGGATAGTAAAAATTATTGGAAAGGCAGGCCGAAACTACCCCTTGTCAATCCTCAAATTAGGTTTTAATACCTTAATTTTAGTATGCGACTAAGTAGAAATTCTAATCACGCTAACTTGTTATTTTTGCAGAAAAAAATCTTGAGAGATAAAAAATAGAAATCTGCGCTCGAGTATGAGCTCAAGCGCAGATCTAGTGTGGAATTAAATCGACAAGTCGATTTTCGTTAATCAGGCAAGAATTTTGCCGACAACGTTAACAAGCAGCTGAGAGGCCTGCGGGAGAATGGCTTCGTTAAAGTTCATGTTTCTGTCGTGCAGACCCGGTGCGGCGCCGCTTCCGATGCCGTAGTAGAGAACTCGGAGCTCCGGTTTAGCTTTCTTGTAGAAGTGGAAGTCTTCTCCGCCACCTCCGCAGTTGGCACCCAAAGCTTCTTTTCCGAAAGTCTCAGCAACGGTTTCTTTAAATAGCTCACCGAGTGCTTCATCGTATTCAGGACCCGGGCAATACTCTGTGACTTCGCAGGAAGCCTTGGCCCCGAAGCTGTCTTCTAAGCTTGCGGCTGCGAGTTTCATTCTTCCGATGATCGCTTCGAGTGCGGCATTGTCCTGAGCACGGAGGTCGTAGGCGATCTTCACAAAGCTCGGAATGGAATTGGTTGCACCGACTTCAGAATGAATCTGAGTCGGTTTGACGGACCAAGACTTGTTCGGATCGATTTTGATCAGCCCGACTGAAGCAATGTACTGAGAGGCGGCTTCGATCGGATTGATGCCGAGATGCGGTCTTGCGGCATGAGCCTGTTTGCCGTCAATGCGAACTTCAACGGTTGCACAGGCAACATGATTCACGGACGCACAGTATTTTCCGAACGGAAGGTCCTGAACGGGCCGGATGTGAGAACCAACAACGATATCAACGCCGTCTAGGACGCCGTCTTTGATCATGGCGAGCGCGCCCTGGAGGCTTTCTTCAGCCGGCTGAAACGCCAGACGAACTTTTCCCTTTTTAAGGTTTTTGCGGATTTCGGGAGCTGCGGCAAGAAGAATTGCCGCATGAGCATCATGGCCGCAGGCGTGAATGGCCTCTATTCTTTCAGGATCGTTGGGATCTGCATAGGGCAAAGCATCGATGTCGGCGCGAAGCATGACCGTGGGACCAGCAACGCCGCTGTCAATATCAACAACTAGGCCATGACCGCCCACGCCTGAGCGGACGTTAAAACCCATTTCTTCGAGTTTGTTTTGGATGTATTGAGCAGTTTTGATTTCCTGGCCGGAAAGTTCTGCCAGTTTGTGCAGTTCAGTTCTGTACTGAATGGCTTCTTGGAATGACATATTTGGAACAACAAGTAGCGATCGGCCGGTCTCGATTCGAGCCTAATCCTCCGATCGTTCGTCGTCTCAAGAAGAGACGCGCAGATTTTAGGATAGGACCTATCCTTTGACAATCCGGCTCGGTAGAAATCAGAGTCTTCCAAGAAGCGTTCGTGCGATTAGGCTGCAGAATCCTTTACTTCTGTCAGGTGCTGATGCTGAAATTTGTCGAAGAATTTCAGAGGGATGATAGTGAAGATGATCAAGCCTCCCGCGAGGAACCCAACGTATCCGAGGGATGCCGCAAGGCCTTCATTGATGATTTCTTCCGGCGGAATAAAACCGCAGAGCAGCGCAATTAAAGAGGTACAGAAGGCCACGCCCGACATTAAGATCATTCCTACCCTTCCGCCCGGAACTTTGTATTCTCCCGGGCTGTCGGGGTTTTCAATTTTGAGACGAATTGCCGCGGCAAACATCAGCAGGTACATGATCATGTAAAGCTGAGAGCACAAAGCAAGGAACAGCCAGAAGGCATCCGACACGCTGGGCATGATGAGCACACTCAGGCTCAGGAAAGACGCTAGGGAGGCCTGCAGAATAAAAATTCTTGTCTGCATGCCGTAACTGTTTCGGTATTGCCAATACTGCGGAAGATAGCCTTCTTTAGCAACTTCGAGCAAACCGCGGGAAGGACCGTTCATCCATGTCACGACAGATGCTAAAGCGCCGTAGGCTAAAAGACAGGCGAGAATCGGTGTGAGCCAGCCGACTCCGAGGGCATTCAGCATCAATTCAAAACTTTGGCAGACACCTGCGGACTTAGACAGATCGCCGATCGGAACAACAAGAGAAATCGAGAGCGCACCTAAGACGGAAAGGATCAAAATAATGGCCGTTGCCAGGTAAATGGATTTCGGGAAAGATGAGCGCGGATTCTTCATCGAGGTGACATGCACGGAGCTCATTTCCATACCGGCGAGCGACACCATCATGCCGGCAAGCAGCATCCATTGTCTTGCAGTGGACAGGTCAGGAATAAGCGCTTTCCCGCCGTCCAAATTGATTTGAACCAGTTTGCCGAGCCAAACATAGGTGAGCGCACAGACAATCAGAAAAAAGCCGGGAATAATGGTTCCGACAACCACACCGGAATTTGATAAGAAAACCGATAACCGCATGCCGCGGAAGTTTAGAAAGGTGGAGAGCCACAGCAAAAAGATGGCCGTAAAGAAGATGTACCAACGATTTGAGGCTAACTCGGGATTAAAAATGTATGCGATGCAGGTGGCGACAAAGGTGACCGCGGCCGGATACCACGGCATGTTTTGGAACCATTCCATAAAGATCGCGAGGAACCCGAGCTTGGGGCCGAACGCTTCTTTGACCCAAATAAAGACGCCGCCGCGCTGAGGATAAGTACTGGCAAGTTCTGCGGATACTAAAGCAGAGGGAATGAAGAAACAGGCAGCTGCGGCTGAGAGGAAGAAAATAATGTTCCAGCCGTATTCAGCCATACTCGGCAGATTTCTCAGCGAGAAAACAGAGCACACAGTGAGCATGGCCATGCCTTTAATGCTCATGGTGAATGCAGAATTCGGAGCTTCTTTATCTTCCATAACTATCCTTCCGGGAACTTTCGCAAATCGATCTGAAGGAGAACTGCGTGCTGCCGAAGAACTCGTCGGGCGATCGATGGGTTATAACCGCTCAATATATTGAGAATTGTGGAAGGATAACCGAGCTTTGACGCAAAATAGGGATGGGGTTGGCCCTGTCGGCTTATTCACTTACGTTCCGTTGCAACTTCGGAAGTTTTTGTTGGGTCTATCCAACAATGCGCTTTGGGCAGTCGCCAAAAGGTAGGTTTTCGATATCGGTGCCGAGTTCGTGTGCGAGCAGATATTTTTTGACATCAAAACCGCCGCCGTAACCGGTGAGTGACTTATCTTTGCCGATGACGCGGTGGCAGGGAACGATGATGGAGAAAGGATTATCTCCGACGGCAACACCGACTGCTCGAGCGGCTTTTGGAGTTCCGGCTTTTTGAGCGAGCTCCCCGTAAGTGATCGTCTCGCCGTATGGAATTTCCAGCAAGAGCTGCCAAACGCGTTTTTGGAAATCCGTGCCGAGGAAAAGGAGATCAAAGTCCGGAGCTTCTTTGCTGCCTTCGAAATACGCATCGAGCCAATCGGAAGCTGCTTCGATAACTTTCGATGTGCTTTTGACCACAGATGCCTTGGTGTACTTTTGCAGGCGGTTCATGATGGTGGAGTGGTGCCAGCCGTCAATCCAATCTGCAACGACCAAACGGTTATTCCATGAACCGAGTGTCAGCGCCCCTCCACAAGGAAGCCTCTTTTCTGAGATGTAGATCGGTTCGATCGCCTCGGAAGTCGTAATTTGTGGTCTTTTTCTCATTTTTTCTATTGGGAGGATGGTGACTTTGTTCTTGGGAAGATTTTATGAACAAACGGACTGCGAAGAGGCAGTCCGTTAGCGCGTTAGAAAGAGATTACTCAGGTCAAAGAATAATGCGGTGAGGGATGATTTCTTTCATCAAAAGCGTGGTCTCGACCTTCTTAATATTAGGCAGCAAAAAGAGATGCGTGTCGTAGGCTTCCTGATAGGCGGTCAAATCCGGAGTGGCGACCAGAAGGACGTAGTCCTGTTCGCCGAAGATCCGATGCGCTTCGATGATGCAGGGAATTTTTTCCAGGGCTTTTTCAAATTCTGTGATTTTTTCACCGGCAGCTTGCGACAAGGTGATGAATACCAGTGCCTGGAAACCCATGCCGACAAGCTTGGGATTGACAACGGCTTGATA
>URYO01000097.1 GCA_900552195.1 uncultured Sutterella sp.
GTCGATCACAGACTGAGCTGTGACGTAGAGAGTCTGAGCAGCAGCTTTGTCGCCGGCGAGACTAGCCTTGCGAACGTTCTTGATAGCTGTGCGATAGCGAGAACGCTGTGCAGAGAGGTGCTTGTTGCGAGCAACTGCCTGGATAGCGCGCTTGCGAGCTTGCTTAGCATTTGCCATTGTTTCTTTCCTTGCCTATGCGAGTGGCGAGTTTTCTTACTTTACCGGTCGCCACTAGCAATACTACGGGCTCGGCCGGTTTGGTTAAACAAATAAGGTAATCCGATCCTCGGACCGAATCCCACGAAAGTGCAGAATTATACGGAAAATCTCTTTTGTTTTCAACCGCAAACTTATGCCGCCCTGCCGCTCGGCTGATAGAATTTTGACTGACCTGAATCCTGTTGATTGCAGGCTTTTTTCTTTTCGAGATCGCAGTGAGTATTTTCCGTAATGCAGCCGTTATTTCGGCAATGACGCTTTTGTCCCGAGTCACAGGTTTGATCCGGGATATTTTGATTGCCCGTGTGTTTGGTGTCAGCGGAGACACGGACGCGTATTACGTTGCATTTCGATTGCCGAACCTATTGAGACGTCTTTTTGCAGAAGGTGCTTTCCAGCAGGCCTTTGTGCCGATGCTGGCAGATGTGAAGAGCAATCGTTCGGCAGAAGAAACAAAGTCTTTTATTGATAAAGTTGCCTCTCTGCTCGGGTTCATCGTTCTTTGTGTCAGCATTTTAGGTGTCATTGCTGCTCCGATCCTCGTGTTTGTGATCGCTTCCGGTCTTGCGGAAGAACCGGCGACGTTTGATACGGCAACGCGCCTGACCCGCTATATGTTTCCTTACATATTCTTTATGTCCTTGGTGGCGTTGAGTTCTTCCGTACTCAATACCTGGAAGCATTTTGCGATTCCTGCGGCCGTTCCGATTCTTCTCAACCTTTCTTTGATCACAGCGACACTGTTTGTAGCGCCGTTGTTTGATCAGCCGATTTACGCTTTAGCGGTCGGCGTGATGGCCGGCGGTTTCCTGCAGCTGGCGGTGCAGATTCCGCAGCTCGCCAAGCTCCACTTGCTGCCGAGATTTGTAAATCCGTTTAAAGCCATGAAAGACCCGTCGGTCAGACGGGTTTTGAAGCTTATGGTGCCGGCACTCTTTGCCGTAGGTGTCGCGCAGATCTCGATCTTGATTAACACGAACATCGCTTCTTTTCTTGCCGAAGGCTCGGTGACTTGGCTGGCCTATGCCGACCGTCTGATGGAATTCCCGACAGCGCTGCTCGGCGTTGCGCTGGGTACGGTTCTTTTGCCGAGCTTGTCAGCGGCTTTCGCAAAGGGCATGACGGATCGCTATAACGCACTGCTCGATTGGGGCTTGAAGCTCGTGGTGGCTTTTGCCGTCCCTGCGGCCATTGGCCTAGCGCTTCTCGGGGAAGGGTTGGTGTCCGTGTTGTTCCAGAGCAGCCGTTTTAATGTGAACGACGTTTATCAGACAGCGACGGCCGTGACGGGTTACTCCATCGGATTGATCGGTCTGATCGGAATCAAAATCCTGGCGCCGGGTTTTTACGCCCAGAAGGACATTAAAACTCCCGTTAAGGTTGCCTGCGCTGCTTTAATCGTGACGCAGATCTTTAACTTAGTGAACGTTCCGCTGTTTTCTCATGCGGGTTTGGCGTTGTCCGTGGGGCTCGGCGCCTGCTTTAATGCCTGCTGTTTATTGATTATCCTGCGTCGCCGCGGTGTGTTTACGCCGCTTGCCGGCTGGAAAAAACTTTTCCTTACGGTGATTGTCGGCAGTGTTCTTTTAACGGCTTATCTATTAGTTATTCAGCACTATTGTGACTGGACGCAGATGGCGTATCCCTGGGCGGTTAAATTGGGCCTTGTGCTCGGTGTTGTTATGGGGGCGGCCGTACTTTATATCGGAACACTGGCCGTTTGCGGCTATCGTTTATCTGCCCTGAAAGCCAGCGAAGTCGATTGATCCGCGGAGATGCCGCAAATGAAAACGGCCTGCTCAGTTGATTGGGCAAGCCGTTTAGTCTTTTAATTACTGAACCTCGTCAGGCATTTCTGCGTCTTGTTCTTCGAATTCGACTTTGTGTTTCAAAGGCAAGACGGACGGGAACGCGACGAGTTCATCGTCGGGCATGGATAGCAACGCATCGGGACCGTCTTTGGCGCTGTTGAACGCATAGTTCAGTTTTGCGTAGACGTTGGCAATGTTTTCTTCCAAGATCTCTTTGACTTCTTCGGGACTGTCTTCGACCTGAGCGATCAGATCTTCCAAAGCTTCTTTAGCGTCATTCAGTGTTGCAAGCGTCCACTCGGGGTCGTATTCCAATTGTTCTTCACTCATTTATTTGCGCCTCTCTAATTATTCTGAGATCAACAGTTCATTGTATCGCCGCCGGCGAGCGTTCTTTGCATTAGGACAGAATCCAGCCACCGATCGAATTTATAACCGACGTTTTTGAGGACGCCGACATGACGGAATCCGCAATGTTCGTGCAGTTTGATGGAAGCCGTATTTTCGGAGTCACCGATCACGGCGATCATTTCCCTGAAGCCCCTGAGGTCGCACTCAGCAATGAGCGAGGTCAGAAGCTGCGTGCCTACGCCTAATCTGCGGCATTCCGGATGAACATAAATTGAGTCTTCCACAGTGTAGCGATAAGCCTTTCGCGGACGGTATTGGCCGGCGTAAGCAAATCCCAAGATTTGATGTTCCAGTTCCGCGACTAAATACGGATAATGGCCCGCTTCAATAGCCTGCATGCGTGAGAGCATTTCCTCTTCGGAAGGAGGCGTGACTTCGAAGCTGGCAGTACCGAGCAAAACGGCTTGTTCGTAAATACTTGCGATCCCGCCGATGTCGGCCGGTTCAGCTTTGCGAATATTGACAAAAAGCTTTTCCATACGATTTACTCATCAATTGACATCAGAAATTCTACGTGTTTGGGATACAATTTTTTACGTTCCGCTCCCAAAAAGGAGCATAACTTCGAGGAATTTTCGATGCCGGGTTCACGTTTGGGCGAATACTTTTCTGTGATTAATTTTGGCGAGTCTCACGGACCCGCAATTGGGTGCGTGATCGACGGATGTCCTCCGGGCATGGATTTAAGTCAGGAAGACATTCAAAAAGAACTCGACCGCAGACGCCCCGGAACCTCACGACATGTCACACAGCGCAAAGAAAGCGACGCAGTTGAAATCCTTTCCGGGGTTTATCAAGGGAAGACGACGGGAACGCCGATTGCGCTCTTGATTCGAAATGAGGATCAGAGAAGCAAGGACTACTCAGCGATCGAAAACTTGTTCCGACCGGCTCACGCTGATTACACCTATTACAAAAAATTCGGAATCCGAGATCCCCGCGGAGGCGGCAGAAGTTCGGCTCGACTGACAGCTCCGACGGTTGCCGCCGGTGCCGTTGCCAAGAAATGGCTTGCAGAAAATTTGAATATCCGGATTCGTGCCTGTCTAATAAATTTAGGCGGGATTCCTTTGGAAGTAAAAGATTGGTCGGTCGTCGACAACAATCCCTTTTTTACGGCTGATCCTGAGAAAGTTCTGGAGTTAGAAGCCTTCATGGATGATTTGCGCCGCGCTGGAGATTCAGCCGGAAGCGAAATCTATGTTGAAGCTTTAGGCGTTCCTCCTGGACTCGGAGAGCCGATCTACCGTCGACTGGATGCCTGTTTGGCTTATGCCTTTATGGGTCTTAATGCCGTAAAAGGCGTCGAGATCGGAGACGGTTTTGAAGTTGTCGGTTGTCGAGGAAGCTTGAACGCAGATCGTATGGGTACGCAGTACAAAGATGGGTTTGCGAGCAATCATGCCGGCGGCATTTTGGGGGGCATTTCAACGGGCGCACCGATTACGGCAAAGGTTGCGATCAAACCGACGCCCTCGATTCGTCAGGAAATGCCAACGCTGACCGTCGACGGTAACGACACAGTCGTCTCAACAAAAGGCAGACATGATCCGTGCGTGGGTATTCGTGCAACACCGATTCTTGAGGCTCTCACTGCTTTGGTATTGATCGATCAAGTCATGGCACAGAGAGGCCAATGCGGAAGAATTTGAGAATCTAGAAATAGAAACGGGACCGAAGCGGTCCCGATTTCAATATTAGTTAGCTTTTCTACGGCGATCTTCGTCGCGTGGCCAGCACTGAACTCCTTTCTTGTCCGGAAGAATTCTCGGATCAAAAACCGGATCCAGGATGCCTCTGCGCTTCTGAGCGTTGTAATCACGTAAAGCGGCAATAGCGTATTTGCCGAGCATGAAAATGGCGACCAAGTTCACGATAGCCATCAAGGCCATGAACAGGTCGGCCATGTCCCAAACGAGTGAAAGGGAAGCGATCGAGCCGACAAAGACCATCACAACGACAAATACTCGGAAGATCGGCATGGCGTATTTGCTTTTGGAAATGAAAGGCATGTTCATTTCGCCGTAGAAGTAGTTGCCGATGATGGAGCTGAAAGCAAAGAACAGCACAATGACGGTCATAAAGAAGTTTGTCCACTCGCCGAGCTGACCGGCCACGGATTTCTGAACAAGCGCAATTCCTGTGAGTTTGGAACCCATCATCCATTCCGGAGAGAGAAGAACCAGCATTGCAGAGGCGGTGCAGACAAACAGCGTGTCGAAGTACACACCCATCGCCTGAATAAGACCCTGCTTAACAGGGTGAGAGGCGTCGGCTGCTGCGGCAGCGTTCGGAACAGCACCCATACCGGCTTCGTTGGAGAAGAGACCACGCTTAATACCGGTCATCAAGGCGACACCGATAGCAGCACCTGTGATGGAGTCAAAGCTGAAGGCTTTGGTCACGATCATGAGCAGAACGCGAGGGACTTCAGTGATATTCATGCAGGTCACGACAAAAGCGAGAAGAAGGTAGGCGCCCGCCATGAACGGAACCATAAAGCTGGCAACCTTCGCAATACGTGTCATGCCGCCGAAGATCACTAAGCCGGTGACTATAGCAAGGATTAGTCCGGTATATGCGGGTTTGAGTCCCGTCGTGGTTTCAATAGACAGAGAAATCGTGTTGGCCTGGACGGAATTGAAGATCAGTGCGTAAGTGACGGAAATTAACACGGCAAAAACACCTGCCCAGAAAGGCGAGCCCAAAGCATTCTTGATGTAGTAAGCAGGGCCGCCCATGAAGCCGCCGCCGGGCTTCTTTATGCAACATGTTTAACCATTAACAGATGACATTATGATTATCGGAGTACCCAAAGAAATCAAAAACAACGAGAACCGT
>URYO01000098.1 GCA_900552195.1 uncultured Sutterella sp.
ATGCGTGGATTGGAAACTGCTGCTGGCGAAGACGGCGGTTCCGTTGCGGGAAACGCGGGAAAGGGATAAGGAGTTTGCGCCGAGACGTGATGATGAATCTTGTCGCGCGCGATATTTCCGGCTTGGCGAATTTAGAAGAAGTCGTCACCGTGATGTCTGATTTAGCAGAGATCACGATCGACCGCACGGTTTCCGTCTATGCCAAAGAGCTGGCGAAGCGATTCGGCGTTCCGCGCTCGGAAACCGGTGTTCCTCAGGATCTGATTGTGATCGGCATGGGCAAGTTAGGCGGCCATGAACTGAATGTCTCAAGCGACATAGACCTGATTTTCTTCTACGACTGCGACGGCGAATGCGGACCGACGCCGGAATATCCGAATGTTCGCAAGATCATCAGCAATCAGGAGTTCTATGAGCGGCTCGCCAAGAAAGTCATTCCGGCTCTTTCCGAAATCACTTGGGAAGGCTTTGTGTTCCGCGTGGATATGCGTCTGCGTCCGAACGGAGATTCCGGTCCGATTGTGGGCTCAAGCGACATGCTCGAAGAGTACCTGATGACGCAGGGACGCGACTGGGAGCGCTTTGCATGGCTCAAGGGCCGTGTCGTTAACGGCCCGGTGTTTGCTTCTGAGGAAGACTTCAATATCCAAAAGAAAAACATCAACGATATTGTCCGCCCGTTCGTTTATCGGAAGTACCTGGATTTCGGGGCGATCAGTTCTCTTACCGACCTGCACGCAAAGATTCGTCTCTCGACGCAGAAACGTGCCTTGGAGAGCCTGAAAGAAGGTCAGAACATTAAGCTCGGCCGCGGCGGCATCCGAGAGATCGAGTTCATTGCACAGACCTTTCAGGTAATCCGCGGAGGACGCAATCCGTTTTTAAGAGAACGCTCTACGCTGAAAGCACTGCAGGCGCTCGCTTCCGAGAACATCCTCGCCAAAGACAAAGCCGAGATGCTCTCGAAGATTTATGTGTTCCTCCGCAATCTGGAGCATGCGCTTCAGTATGAGAACGATCAGCAGACGCAGCTTTTTGCCGCGGATCCCGAACACAGAAAGAGAATTGCGAGGATGCTGGGCTTTACTGTCGAAGACCTGCAGAAACAGATAGAGCTCTCGACAGAGTATGTAGCCGCCCGCTTTGATGAGATTTTCCAGACTAAAGAAGAGGTCGGCGAAGAAGACTGGCCGCTTGGCTGGGAAACCGGTTCCGCCGAAGCGCTGCCTGCTTTAGCAAAAGTACTAGAGCGTAACGGTTTTAAAGAAACCGAAGAGCTCTCCCAGCTCATCCTTAACCTGATGTCGCTGCGCGCCTTAAAGCTCATTAATGCCGGTGCCCGCCAGCGCATGATCACCCTGGTTAAGAATACGGTTGAAGGTAAAAATAAGCCGGAACATTTAAAACTGATTTCGCGGGAAGAGCTCTTACGCCGCTGCATCAAGTTCTATGAAGTTATTGCGGGACGCCCGACGTATGTTTCGCTGCTTCTACAGTACCCGCTGGCGGCGAAACGTTTGGGCGACGTACTTGGCTGCGGCAAGTGGGCGGCCGAGTATCTCAACCGCCATCCGCTTTTGCTGGACGAACTCTGGGACGAGCGACTTAGCCAGATTGACGACTACACGCCGGTGGATTTCTCTTCTTATATTGAGCGCACCCGGGCGCGGCTTGCGGATATTCCGGAAGACGATCAGGAAACTCGTATGAACCTCATCCGAGAAGTCCATCACGCTCGTTTGTTCCGACTGTTCTTAGCAGACATGGCTGGACGCCTGACGGTAGAACGATTGGCAGACCAGCTTTCGGCCCTGGCGGACGCGACGCTTGAAATCGTTATGGAAGAGGTCTGGAAGACGGTTCCCGGACGCCACATCGAGCGTCCTAAGTTTGCCATCGTGGCTTACGGCAAACTCGGCGGCAAAGAACTCGCCTACGCAAGCGACCTGGATTTGGTCTTCCTGTTTGAAGATGACGCTCAGGATGCAGAAAAGATCTACATGCGTTTCGCGCGTCGACTGATTAACTGGCTCACCGCCACAACCGGGTCCGGCGTTCTTTTTGACGTGGATATGCGTCTGCGTCCGAACGGAGAGTCCGGCATGCTGGTTTCTTCCGTGGACAGCTTTGAGAAGTATCAGAAAAACGAAGACGGCACAGGTGCTTGGCTCTGGGAGCATCAGGCCTTAACGCGTGCGCGGTACGCCGCCGGCGACCGAGACATCGGCGACAAGTTCGAAAAAATTCGCATCGAAATTCTCCGCCGCGAGCGAAATGCCGAGGAAACGAAGGCTGAAGTGCTCAAAATGCGGCAGCGTATGCACGACGGCCATCCCAACAAAACGGAGCTTTTTGATGTGAAGCATGACGAAGGCGGGATGGTGGATGTGGAGTTCATTGTCCAGTATCTTGTGCTTCAGTACTCTTCTAAGTTCCCGCAGCTCGTCAATAATTTCGGCAACATCAAGATGCTGGAGATGGCTTCTGACGCCGGATTGATTCCGAAAGACCTGGCGCTTGAAGTCTCGGCGATTTATCGTAAATATCGCCGCATCCAGCATGAGTTCCGACTGAACTCACCGAGTGTGCCGGTACGCGTTCCGAGAGAAGAGTTTGCGGAAGAGGCGCAAAAGGTTCGCGAGCTTTGGTCGCTCGTTTTTGGTCCGTCCGAAGGTCAGGAGGCCTAAAAGCGACCTAAGCTAAAAGGCAGTTTGAACCTGCTATGCCTATGAGTCTCGTTGCTTCCGAATACCGTGCTCCTTGGTGGCTGCCCGGCGGCCACCTGCAAACCATTGTGCCTGCCGAATTGTTTCCGAAGGCCAAGGTGATTTATCGCCGTGAGATTTGGAATACACCGGATGACGACATCATCGCCGTGGACTGGTCGACACCGGAACCCATTGATCCGAAGGCCCCGATCATGGTGCATATCCACGGACTGGAGGGATCCTCCAACAGTCACTATGCGCGAGCGCTGATGGCGCGCTGCGGCGAAGAGGGCGTCCGAGGCGTGGTGATTCACTACCGCGGCTGCGGCGGTGTCACTAATAAGAAACTTCGGGCGTATAACGCGGCAGATGCCGCAGAGCTGGATTGGGAGTTTGCACGGCTTCGAGAGCTCTATCCTGAGGCCCCGATCTATGCGATGGGCGTCTCGTTGGGCGCCAACAACCTGCTCTTCTGGGCCGGTACTCGAGGCGAGGACGCTGCAAAGCTGGTTTCCGGCATCGCTGCAGTCTGCGCGCCCCTCGATTTGGTGGGTTCGAGTCATGTCATTCGTAAAGGCTTCAGCCGGATTTACGACTTAAATTTCATCTCGACGATGAAGAAAAAAGCGCTCGCAAAAGCCAAGCGTTTTCCGGGCGTGTTAGATGTCGAGAAAATTAAAAAGATTCGCTGGCTCTGGCAGTTTGACGATCTTTTTACGGCACCGATTTTCGGCTACAAGGACTACATGGACTACTGGACGAAATGTTCGAGCAAACCGCATTTAGGCGGCATCCGATTGCCGACACTGGTGCTTAATGCCAAGAACGATCCGATCGTGGGAAACGAAGTTTTACCGAAGATTCAAGAAGTTTCCAAATTTGTGACGTTAGAATATCCCGCTGAGGGCGGCCATTGCGGGTTCCCTCGCAAACCGAACGAAGGAAGCCTCGGATTTCTGCCGACACGCACCTTCGATTTCTGTTTCCGCGGCCGCTGATGTCTCTAATTTTCCCCCGGTATGTGCAGCCGGAAACGGAGTTGAAATGCCTTTAAGAAGTACCAAAGACTACTCAGTCGGAATCCTCTACTTCATCCTCTTTATCCTGACCATCCCGGCGATGAACTGGGTGGTGATGAATGTCGGTACGGTCTGTACTGCCGACGGCCCTTGCTTAATTCCGGTATGGCCCGGAATCATGGCCCCGAGCGGCGTGCTCATGGCCGGGGTAGCGCTGGTGCTTCGTGACGGACTGCAGGCCAAACTCGGTGTCCGCTGGTCGCTTTACGCCATCATTATCGGCGCAGCGCTCTCCGCACTTTTCTCCGAACCGTCCTTGGTCTTGGCTTCCGTGATGGCCTTCTTCTTCTCCGAACTCGCTGACTTGGTCGTCTACACGCCGATGCGTAAGAAATGGCCGGCTTGGGCCATTATGGCAAGCGGCTTAGTTGGCTCCATGGTCGACAGTGCCATCTTCCTTTCTCTGGCTTTCGGCTCTATTGAATTTATCTTCGGCCAGGTTCTGGGTAAGTTCTGGATGTCTCTTGCCGTAGCTCTGCTTATCGGGTATCTTCATAGCCGCCGCGCCAAAGCGGTTCAAGACGAAATCCTTTCCCGTTAAAAAGATATGACAGAAAAGAGCCCGAAGACCGCGGTACTCCTGATTAACCTCGGTTCCCCTGATGAACCGACCGCTTCGGCGCTCAAGCCTTATTTACGAGAATTTCTTTCCGACCGACGAGTCGTCGACTTAAATCCGATTTTTTGGCTGACGCTGCTGAATTTGGTTATTCTGCCTCGCCGCAGTCCCAAATCCGCAGCGCGCTACGCGCAGGTATGGATGAAAGAGGGCGCTCCGCTTAAGGTCTATACCGACCGGATCGCCGATAAGCTACGTCAGCGTCTGCAGGAAAAAGCCATCGATGCGGACGTGTTTGTCGGCATGCGCTACGGCAATCCCTCCCAGGTCGAAGTCTTTAAAACCATCCACAATGAGCACGGTTTTGACCGTGTCTTATTGCTTCCGCTCTATCCGCAGTATTCGTCTTCCACGACGGCTTCCGTTTCCGATGCCGTCTCAAAGGCAATGCAGCAAATGAAAAGCCATCCAAAAGTGCGCTTCATTCGCGACTATCACACGCATCCGCTGTACATCAAGGCATTGGCCGATCAAATTCGCGATCAATGGGCAAAGGTCGGTCCGCTTGGCAAGAAGGGCCGATTGATGCTCTCCTTCCACGGCATGCCGGTTCGCTACTGCGAAGAAGGCGATCCTTACCCGAAACAAGTTCGCGAGACAACCGATCTGCTGATTCAAGAGCTCGGCGTAGATCCTTCTAAAGTAGTGCTTTCCTACCAATCCCGTTTTGGCAAGGAAGAATGGCTCAAACCTTATTCCGATGAGACGGCCCGTCATTTAGCTCGAGAAGGCGTGGAGCGGCTAGATGTTATCTGCCCGGGGTTTCATACCGACTGTTTGGAAACGATTGAAGAGATCGGCCTGGAACTCAAAGAGACTTGGCTTAAAGCCGGAGGCAAAG
>URYO01000099.1 GCA_900552195.1 uncultured Sutterella sp.
GAAAACTGCATATGGGTCACGTTCGTAACTACACCTTAAATGACGTCCTTTACCGCTACCTGCGTATGCGCGGCATGGACGTCATGACCCCGATGGGCTGGGACTCTTTCGGCCTGCCGGCTGAAAACGCCGCCATCGCCAAGAAAGTCGCTCCGGCTAAATGGACGTACGACAACATCGCCGACATGAAGGCCCAGATGGAACCTCTCGGTCTGGCTTTTGACTGGTCCCGTGAAGTCACGACCTGCAAACCGGACTACTACCGCTGGAATCAGTGGATGTTCCTGAAAATGCTTGAGAAAGGCGTTGCCTACCGCAAGACCCAGACAGTGAACTGGGACCCGGTCGACCACACCGTTTTGGCGAACGAACAGGTGATCGAAGGACGCGGCTGGCGAAGCGGCGCTATCGTTGAAAAACGTGAGATCCCCGGCTATTACCTCGGAATTACTCAGTACGCCGAAGAACTCCTGAAAGACCTCGACCAGCTTCAGGGCTGGCCCGAACAGGTCCGCCGCATGCAGGAACACTGGATCGGCAAGTCCTACGGTGTCAACCTCGCCTTCCCGTACGAACTCGACGGCGAAAAGAAAGAACTTCGTGTTTACACAACACGTCCTGACACGATCATGGGCGTCACGTTCGCTGCCATTGCTGCCGAGCATCCGCTTGCGCTCCGTTTGGCAAAAGACAAACCCGAACTCCAGGCCTTCATCGACGAATGCCGCAAAGGCTCCGTTTCCGAAGCCGATATGGCCACGATGGAGAAGAAAGGTGTTCCGGCAGGCTTCTGCGTCAAGCATCCGCTCACCGGCGCCGACGTTCCGGTTTGGATCGGCAACTATGTATTAATGACCTACGGTGAAGGCGCTGTGATGGGCGTTCCTGCTCATGACGAACGCGATTTCGCCTTCGCTCTTAAATACGGTCTGCCCATCAAACAAGTCATCGGCAAGAAAGGCGAAGTCTTCGATGACAAAGTTTGGCACGAATGGTACGGAGAAAAAGAAGGTACGTTCTGCGTCAATTCCGGCAAATATGACGGAATGGATTTCGAACAGGCTCGCGACGCCGTTGCGAAAGATCTTGAAGCCCTCGGTTTAGGCAAACTTCAGGTTCAGTATCGTCTGCGCGACTGGAGTATTTCCCGCCAGCGTTACTGGGGCACTCCGATCCCGATGATCAACTGCCCGCACTGCGGCCCGGTTCCCGTTCCTGAAAAAGACCTCCCGGTTATCCTTCCGGAAGACTTAATTCCTGACGGCTCCGGCAACCCCTTGAATCAGGACGAAGCCTTCCTTAACTGCAAGTGCCCGAAGTGCGGCAGAGACGCTAAGCGCGAAACCGACACAATGGACACCTTCGTCGATTCCAGCTGGTATTACATGCGCTATTGCTCGCCCGACTGCGAAACTTCCATGGTCGACGAGCGCAATGACTACTGGATGGCAATGGACCAGTACATCGGCGGTATCGAACATGCCGTACTTCACCTCCTCTACGCCCGCTTCTGGACCAAAGTCATGCGCGACCTGGGCCTCGTCAAATTTGACGAACCCTTCAAACGCCTCTTCACTCAGGGCATGCTCACGGCTGAATGCTTCTACCGTGAGCTCCCTGACGGAAGAAAACGCTGGTTCTATCCGAGCGAACTCGATATCGTCTATGACGCCAAAGGCAGAATTGAAAAGATCACTGCCAAGGAAGACGGTTTGCCCGTCAAGTCCGGCGGTATCGAAAAGATGTCTAAGTCTAAGAACAACGTTGTGGAACCGTCTGCCATTATCGGCAAGTTCGGTGCTGATACAGCCCGCGCTTTCGTGATGTTTGCAGGACCTCCCGACCAGAGCGCAGCCTGGAGCAATTCCGGAGCCGAAGGTACGTTCCGCTTCATGAGAAGACTCTGGAACTTCGGATTCACACATCAGAATGTCATTAAAGAAAATGTCAAACTTGATGTCTCCAAGCTGAATCACGAAGAAAAGGCTGTTCGCCGCGATATTTACACGGCGCTCAAACAGGCCGAATTCGACTTAGACCGCATGCAGTACAACACCGTTGTCTCGGCAGCCATGAAGATGCTCAATTCCCTTGATTCTCTCAAGGACAACACATCTGAAGGCACACGCGCCGTGATCAACGAAGGCATGTCCATCCTGCTTCGCACGCTCTACCCGATCGCTCCGCACATCACGGCTCAGCTTTTCGAAGATCTGGGCTACGATCAGCGTTTCGGCACTTCCATTGTCGACGCTCCCTGGCCGAAGATCGATGCTCAGGCCATGGTCGCCGACGAAGTGAAGTACGTGATTCAGATCAACGGCAAGCTGCGCGGAGAAATCAATGTTCCGGCCGAAACCCCGAAATCTGAAATCGAGGCAGCCGCTCTGGCCAACCCCGACGCACAGCGATTCATTGACGGCAAACCTGTCCGCAAGATCATTGTTGTGCCCAAGAAATTGGTCAACATTGTGGTCTGATAAGGCTTAATGCCTCAGGTCCTCCGGGACCTGAGGTTTCATTCTTTTAGTTTTATTTGTGCATATGAATTACAAAGGACTGACTCGCCGCAGTTTCATTCTCGGGCTTTCGGCCCTCGGCCTGACAGGCTGCGGATGGCATCTGCGCGGCAAGCAAAACGTTCCTTTCAAGACAATCTACATTGCTCTTGGCGAGAACTCTGCGGTTCGGGCAACTATTCGCCGTAACCTTGAAGCCCAAACAGAAGTCAAGGTGGTCAATGACCGCAAGGAAGCCGAAGCGATTTTTGAGCTGCTCGGACAATCCCGCGGTTCTAACGTCTTGGCTTACAACACAGACGGCCGAGCCCGTATCTACAGCCTGCGCTTAACGAATACATTCAGAGTCGTTCTGCAGAACGGCGTCGAACTTCTGCCGACCACTACTGTGAGCGCTACCCGCGAATTGATTCGCGATGAAAGTGACGAAAACGGCAGAGCAAATCAGGAAAGACTGCTTTACGAAGAAATGGAACAGTCTTGTATCCATCAAATGGTCAGCCGTATGACCCACATCTCCGAAGAAGCTGTCCAAAAAGGTATGCATGAGCTGGAGTAGTCTTCTTGCGCAAAAATTAAGGCCCGACGAAAACGGTAATCTTCCTCGGCTTTGGTTTTTATTGGGCTCGGAACCCCTGCTGGCCATCGAGGCTCAGGATGCTATCCGAGCCGCTGCTTTTAAAGCAGGTTATTCCGAACGCAAATCTTTTGTTTTTGAAGGCAACGCCGATTACTCGCCTCTTTACGAGGCACTCGGCGACCAGAGCCTTTTCGGCGAAAAAAATCTGATTGAGGTTGTTTTCCCCAGAGCAACGATCGGTAAAAACGGTCCTGCGGCTGTGGAAGCTGTTATTGAGCACGCCGACGAAGACAAGATGGTCGTTGTCTCGCTCTTTGATTACGATTGGACCGCAACGAAAAAAGACTGGTTCAATCACCTCATGAAGTCGTCGGTTTGTATCCGCACGGATCCGATTGACCGTAACGCCCTGCCGCGCTGGATTACGGAGCGTGCCAAAGAGAAAAACGGCCAAACGCTCACGCCTGAAGCCGCAAATCTCATCGCTGAAAGAACCGAAGGGAATCTTTTGGCGACGTCTCAGGAAATTCAGAAACTCGCCCTGCTCGTCAACAAGCCGGAAATTGATGTCAGCGATGTACTCGACGCCGTTTCCGACGTTTCTCGTTTTGATCAGGAATCGCTATTTCTTGCGATGCTTGAAGGCGATGCCGGACAGGTGTCCAAAATTATCGATTCCCTGCAAGGGGAAAACGTTCAAATTCCTTCTTTTCTCTGGATGCTGACGGATGTCGTTCGCAATCTGCTTTTGCTTAATCGAGGATTTGCCGTCAGAACATTCGGACTCTCAGAGGCCCATCGCAGTGCGCTCAACCGAGCATCTCGCCGTGCCAATCCTAAACTCCTTGAATTGATGCTTCATCGCCTAAGCGATGTAGATCGTATGAGTAAGGGACTCTTTGTCGAAAGCAGTGACGGAGACGCCTGGCAGGAATTAAAGGCTGTCTGTCTCATGCTCTCACTAAAAAGGAAGTAATAATCTATGGTATCTACGAACGTCAGCCAAACGGCTCACGACAAAATCGCCGTCATCGGCAAAAAGGCACGCGCTGCTTCTTTGATCATGGCTAAAGCCTCCTCCAAACAGAAAAACAATGTTCTTCTGACTTTGACGGATTTGCTCGGCAAGAATCTAGAAGATCTTTTAAAGGCAAATAACCTGGACATCGTCGAGGCAGAAAAGAATGGTCTTTCTAAAGCCTTTATTGATCGTCTGACCATTTCTGTAGACACCGTTGCCCAGATGGCTGCCGGACTTCGTCAGATCGCCTCTTTGAGAGACCCGATCGGCGAAATCACCGATGTTCGTCCGCAGCCGAGCGGCATTGAAGTCGGCAAAATGCGCGTGCCCCTCGGCGTGGTTGCCATTATTTACGAGTCCCGCCCGAACGTCACAATTGATGCAGCTGCCCTTTGTTTGAAGAGCGGCAACGCTGCCGTGCTCCGCGGAGGCTCCGATGCCAAACATTCCAACGCTTTCTTAGCAGGCCTTATTCAGCAGGCACTCTCGGAAAACAGCATTACCTCCGACGCAGTTCAGATCATCACGGACCCAGACCGCGATTTGGTAGGCGAATTGATTACCGCCCGCGAATACATCGATGTGTTGATTCCCCGCGGCGGCAAGGGCTTGATTTCCCGCTTGATGCAGGAAGCAACCGTTCCGATGATCAAGCATCTCGAAGGCATCTGCCATACCTACGTGGATGAAAGCGCCGATATCGATATGGCAGTCGCCGTCTGCGACAATGCCAAAACCCAGCGTTATTCTCCCTGCAACGCTATGGAGACGCTGCTCGTTAACCGCGAAATTGCCGGCAGCTTCCTGCCTAAGATCGGAGCTATTTACTTTAGGAAAGGCGTAGAACTTCGCTGCGATCCGGCTTCCAAAGCCATTCTGGAAAATTTCGGTCCGGTCAAAGACGCAACAGAAGCTGATTGGTCTGAAGAATACAACGCCCCTGTTCTTTCAGTAAAAATCGTTGCTTCTCTGGAAGAAGCCATTGACCATATCAATACATACGGCTCTCACCATACGGACGCTATCATTACGAACAATCTTGAGCACTCCGAGAGATTCCTTCG
>URYO01000100.1 GCA_900552195.1 uncultured Sutterella sp.
AACTAAAATACTGAGTTTTAGTAACGAATTAAGAAAACGGAGTTTTCCAATGGCACATGTAGTGACCGAACCCTGCATCCTCTGCAAATACACCGACTGTGTTGACGTTTGCCCGGTCGACTGCTTCCGTGAAGGTCCCAATTTCCTCGTGATTGATCCGGACGAATGCATCGACTGCGCCGTCTGCATTCCCGAATGTCCGACCAACGCCATTATGGCTGAAGAAGACGTTCCTGAAGATCAGCAGGAATTCATTGCCCTGAACGCAGAACTTGCTCGTGTTTGGCCTTCCATCACCAGAATGAAACCTCACACGGACGAAGCCGAGAAATGGCGTGACGTACTCGATAAGCGTCACTACCTCAAGAAGGAACTCTAAGCGTGTCGGATAATCGCACCAAGGTCCGCCTGCTGCAAAAGCAGGTTTGGAGAAAAGGTTTGGTCTCTATAAGAGTGACCAAACCCGACGGATTCACTTTTACGCCCGGACAGTTTGTTCGTTTAGGACTAGATATTGAAGCGAACGGAAAAACTGAGTACGCCGCAAGAGGCTACTCTCTGGCTTCCGTCCCTTCCGATCCTTTCCTCGAGTTCTTTATTGTTGAAGTTCCAAATGGGCTAGTCTCCCCTCGCCTCTGCGCTTTAGAGGCCGGCTCGGAGCTTTGGCTGGAGACGGATCTTTGGGGTTCCTTGCTGCCGGACAGACTTCCCGCATCTCAAAATCTTTGGTGCCTCAGCACGGGAACAGGACTTGCTCCCTTCCTCAGCATCCTTCGTCAGGAATCTGTCTGGGAAAAATGGCCTACGGTCGTCCTTGTCCATTCCGTGCGGTTGGCAGAAGACCTCGCCTACACACAGCTGATTCAAAAAATCAAAGATGACTCTTCGCTCGGCGGAGGCAGCGGAAGAAGTCTGATTTACGTTCCCGTGGTTACACGTGAAGCGACACAGTTCTTATCTAGAAGAATTCCGGATTTGATCAGCTCCGGAGATTTGGCTGAGACGGTCGGCATTAAGTTTGATAGTTCCGCTTCCAGCGTCCTTCTCTGCGGTAATCCAGCCATGATCAAAGAAGTTCGTGCGCTGCTTAAGCCCATGGGCTTCCAAGCACCGAGACGCGGCGAACCCGGCAACCTCATCGCAGAAAATCTTTGGCAGCAATGATCGAAATTTCTAAGATTGAAGAAATCCTCCCGCAGACTCAGTGCAGGCAGTGCGGATATCACGACTGCGCTGACTACGCCAAGGCCATCGCCGTCGGGGAAAAGCATAACCGCTGTCCTGCCGGAGGACCTCAGGTCATTTCCCGCCTGTCTGTTCTCCTAGGCCGCGAAGATCTCCCTTTGAATGAGGAATGCGGTATTCACGTTCCGCCGGAAATCGCAGAAATCGATCCCAACAAGTGCATCGGCTGCCGTCTCTGCTCGGATGCCTGTCCCACGGACGCTATCATCGGCTCTCCCAAGCATATGCACTGTGTGGACGCCGATCGGTGCAACGGCTGCTGTCTCTGTCAGCTCGCCTGTCCCGTCGACTGCATCTCCATGGTACGTATTGACCGCGAATGGACAGATGAGCTTGCGCGTCAGTCGAAAGAAAATTACCTGAAACGAAATCAACGGCGCGCCAAGATTCGCCAGGAGGAAGAAAATCTCCTCAATGCCAAGAGCTTGACGAGTGACAAGCGTGACTTCGTGGCAAATCTTATTAGACGGAAGATCTTAAATGAATCAGGAAAAGCGCCTCGAAATTCTTAAAGCCCTGCAAGCAGATAACCCGACGCCTAAAACAGAGCTCGAATACCATTCGAACTTTGAACTACTGATTGCCGTCGTACTCTCTGCACAGGCAACGGATAAAAGCGTCAATGAGGCCACTCGAGTGCTTTTCCCGCTGGCTAATACACCCGAGGCCGTTTTGGAATTGGGGCCGGAGAAATTTACAGACATCATCAAACACATCGGTCTTTACAGAAGTAAGACGAAGAACGTGATGAAGCTCTGTGAGGATTTGATCGAACATCACAACGGTCAAGTGCCCACCGACTTTGACTCCCTGATCAAACTCCCCGGCGTAGGACAAAAAACGGCCAGCGTGGTCATGAACGTTGCTTTTGAAAAGCCGAAGATTGCCGTGGATACGCACGTCTTTCGTGTCGCTAACCGCACAGGCTACGCAAAAGGCAAGACGCCGGAGATCGTTCAGAAAAAAATGGAGCGGTACACTCCGCTCCCCTACCGCGCAGACGCTCATCACTGGTTCATTCTGCTCGGGCGCTATATCTGCAAAGCCAGAAAGCCCGAATGCTGGAAGTGCCCGATTGAGCAATACTGCGAATACAAAGAAAAGAATCTTGAGCCTCCGGAACCTAAGAAACCCAAGAAACGTCTTCTTCCGATTGAAGACTAAAACTCAAACTCACCTTTAAGGTTGTTTTCCTGTTTTAGCTTTTTCCAAATTTTCTTAGCCGGAAGGTGTCTTGAAGCCTGCAGTTCCGCGGCCCTCTGATCGAGAAGCTCGACGGAGTAAGTTTCTTTCGGGCCCTTCTTGGCAAGAATAATTCTGTTGCCCTCTGCCACATCCGGCATAACCAGAACTCGTCCGTCAAATGCTTTCGAGATGTTGTCGAGGCTCTTGGTGAAGTCTTCTCCGCCGAATACGTTGTATGAAGAGATTCCGCCGTCTCGCAGGGCCTTTTTGCAAAGTCGATAGAACGGAACGTCGTCATAGACAGGCCCCCAGGCCTCGTCATCATAAATATCGACTAAAAGCCAATCGGCGGTATTTGCCGCTCCTGCAAGGTGCTTCTTGCAGTCTTCAAAAACGACTTCCAGATGATCGTCATCGTCAGGCATCTTGAACCACATTCTTGAAGCCATATAGACATCTTCGGAAATCTCAACCACTTTCGTGTGAGCTTCGGGAAAATACTTCCAGGTGTATTTCGCCAATCCGCCGGCGCCGAGCCCTAACTGGAGAATATCTTTGGGTTCCGGACGGAAGAAAAGAAGCGCCAGCATGTACTGCTGATATTCGAGCGCCAAACTATACGGCCGATTAATTCTCATGCCGCCCTGAATCCACTCGGATCCGAAATGAAGATAGCGAAAGCCTCCGAGTTCGGAGAAATCTACCGGTGTTCTCTTCGTTTTTGCCATATCGCGCCCTTATAACCACTGAATTTCTGAAAGTCTAACGCCTAAAGAAAAATTTAAGCGCAGCTCAAACGAATTGAAGCTGCGCTTATTGTTTCCGTTCTTAACCGATGATATTAGTTCACGGATTTCTTACCGATCGTATCCATCAGCATCGTGTTCATACGATTGATGAACCCGGCCGGATCTTTGAGCTGTTCGCCTTCCAGCAGCTGAGCCTGCTCAAGGAAGAGCTTTGCCCACTCCGGAGAGAAGGCACCCTGCTCTTTCAATCTGGAAACCAAAGGATTATTCGGGTTCAGTTCAAGAATAGGTTTCGGTTCGGGAACTTCCTGGCCGGCCGCCTTCATCATGCGGACAAAAGCGGGATCCAAGCCGTTCGGATCCGTCACGATGCAGGAAGGAGAATCCGTCAGGCGCAAGGTCATACGAACGTCTTCGACGCTGTCGCCCAAAGCGGCTTTGAATTCATCGACAAGCGGTTTGTATTCGGCTTGAACCTTTTCTTTTTCTTCCTTTTCTTCTTTGCCTGCCAAGTCGCCGAGATCAAGATCGCCCTTGGCGATATTGACAAGCTTCTTGCCCTGGAATTCAGTCAGGAACTGCATCATCCAGCGATCGATCGGACCGCTGAGGAGCAGTACTTCGATATCCTTCTTCTTGAAGAGTTCGAGCAGCGGGCTCTTGGCGGCTGCTTCAGGTGTATCACCGATGACGTAGTAGACGGTATCCTGACCGGTCTTCATGCGGCTGATGTAACCTTCGAGCGTGACATCGGCTTTGCCTTCGCTGCCGGTGGAAACAAATCTCAGAAGTTTGGCAATACGCTCTTTATTGGTCGGATCTTCGCCCAGGCCTTCTTTCAGCACATTGCCGAACAGCGCCCAGAACTTGTCGTAATCGGAAGCTCTGTTGGCGGCAAGGTCTTCCAGCATGGAAAGAACACGCTTTGTCGTACCGTCGCGAATGATACGAAGGTCGCGGGTCTGCTGAAGAATTTCACGGCTGACGTTGAGCGGAAGATCTTCGGAATCGATCACACCCTTAATGAAGCGCAGATAGTGCGGAAGCAGCTGGTTCGTGTCATCCATAATGAAGACACGTTTCACGTACAGCTTCACGCCATGTACGTTTTCTCTGTCCCAAAGGTCAAACGGAGCGGCAGACGGAACATACAGAAGCTGGATGTATTCGTTCTTGCCTTCAACCTTGTTGTGCGTCCAGCAAAGCGGATCGGTAGAGTCGTGAGAAACGTGGTGATAGAACTCTTTGTACTGGTCTTCAGTAATTTCATTCTTCGGACGTGCCCAAAGAGCTGCACCGGTGTTGATGGCTTCCCATTCTCCGGTGTCAATAACTTTATCGTCCTTGTATTCATCCTTGCCCATTAAAATCGGCGTGGAGATATGGTCGGAATAGCGCTGAAGGATCGTGCGCAGACGATACTTGCTCACCAGATCGCGGTCCTCGCTCTTAACAGAGAGAATGACGTCCGTACCAAAATGATCGCGGGTTGTATTTTCAACCGTAAATTCGCCTTCGCCGTTGCTTTCCCACTTTGTAGCGGCATCGGCCGGATCACCGGCTTTACGGGTAATAACGGTTACTTTGTCGGCGATGATAAAGGAAGAATAAAAACCGACACCAAACTGTCCGATAAGCTGAGAGTCTTTCTTCTGATCTCCGGATAAGCGGGCAAAAAATTCTCTTGTACCGCTCTTGGCGATCGTACCTAAGTGTTCAATCACTTCTGCACGCGTCATGCCGATACCATCGTCGCTGACCGTGATTTCCTGCTTCTGTTCATCTACACCGACTCGGATCGAAGGATGCGGATCGTCGGCAAGCAAGGAAGGATTGTCGATTGCGGCAAAACGCAGCTTGTCAATAGCGTCCGATGCGTTGGACACCAATTCACGCAAGAAAATCTCGCGGTTGGAATAAAGAGAATGCAC
>URYO01000101.1 GCA_900552195.1 uncultured Sutterella sp.
AGCACCGGCACAATCACGTATGTTTGGTTTCCAATTGCCCGAAGCACCCGTGCCATTAGGAAAAGTTTCCGAAAGTTTCTAAACGTAACTAATTGTAGATTCAGAATCCCTAAAGAGAGAAGTCCCGAACCAAATCAAGCAAGATATTTTTGTATTAATCAGTTTTCTATCGTGGGATTGGGCGCCGGCACGTCGTCTCCGTCTTCCCATGCAAAAGGCAGGATCGCCATAAATGCAAAGAAGATGAGGGCGACTGCGACAACCAGCCACTTCCACAATTTCTTTTTCTCTTTTTGTTCCATTGATTTCCCAAAAGTAATACTTTGTGGGTATTTTCGCCTGATAAAAGCTGATTTTTAACTTCTCTGCCTAAAAAGGCCATAAAAAACTCCGGACGATGCCGGAGTCTCATTTGTATTTCAGAGCGGTTAGGCTTCTGCTTTTTCAGTTGTTTTTTTAGCGGCGGTCTTTCTTGCCGAGGCCTTCTTCACTGCGGTTTTCTTTGCGGCAGCTGCTTTTTTAGGTGCAGCGGCTTTTTTAGACTCGTCGCCTGCGGAAGCCGGTTCCTCTTTTGCCGAAGACTTCTTAGTCGTTGTTTTCTTGGCAGCGGTCGCTTTCTTCGGTGCGGCGGAATCGTCCTTGGCTGCTTTGGCGCGAGTGCGTTTGACAGGTTTTTCTTCTGTTGCAGCTTTTTTGACTCTCGGTCTGCTGCTGGCCGTCATTGCCGGATCCTTGAAAGTAGGTGCACGAAGGATTTCGACGGGTTCTTTCGGTTCTTCGGGGACAGCTTCAACCACAGTTTCTTCCGTGACTTCCTCTTTCATCGGAATGCGCACGACAGGAGGAGGTGCCTTGGCATCTTCTTCGTTGATTTTCCAGAGAACTAAGAGTTCTTTCTGGGTTGGAGCTTTTCCGGTTTTGAGTCTTTCTCTTCTTGCTGCAACAGAGTCTCTGACGATTTTCTCAAGACTGTCCAACGGAATGCGATTAAGATCGATGAACTCAATGGCGCTTCTATCCTCAAGGACACCGGTGAGAAGAGACTTATAGTTTTCGAGAACGGACGGTTCGGCGATGAACAGAATCATTCTCTTTTCGGTGGATTCAAGAGCAAAGAGCGGCCCCTGGAGTTCATAGAAAGCCAAACCGTAACGCATGCTCTCTCTGACGCCACGCGCAGAGCGACGAATCATGCTGCAAACGCGGGCCATAGCGACACGTCTATCCGCCGGCAAATCTCTAAGATAGCCTCCTACGGTAGTTGCGGTAGGACTCATTAAATTTCCTCCAAAAACCAAAAGCTTAGGCAAACTATCATTATATCCCAAAACAGGCTTTTATTCCTGCTTTTGGGGGTTAAATATACTGAAGTTTATTAAGTTTTCAATCTTAGGAGGACTTTTTCATTTCCAGAAAACGTATTCTGCAGAGAAAGGAACTTTCAGCAGCTTGCCCGCCTCAGACGGGGTGCATCCGCTGCTGTTGGGCATACCGCCTTCCGGTTTCAGGCGCTGAATGTATTTGACGCCGTTAAAAACTCCGGTGCCGGGGTCGGAGACGGCTTTCATCAGTGCGTACTTGTTGTCTTTTTGAGGATTCGCAGGGTCGGCCCAAGCGATGATGTGGGAGGAAATGATTCGCGAGCCGTCTTTGTACTCGAAAGCGCTCATCGGGCCGGAAAGTTCGGCAACGGCTTCACCGCTCTTGTCCTTAAGCTTGGCCTGAGGCTGTTCGAAGCGCCAGTAGGTGCCTTTAGCATCGGCGGCGCAGCGGAAAATCTGGATGCCGCTTCCTTCCAGTGTGAGGAAAGCCTGTCCGGACGGAGGCGTCAGCTTTTCCATAGAAGGCTGTTTGCTTGTGTTCAGCGCCGTGTTAATCGAACTGCAGCCGGCAAGCGCCAGTGCAGAGGCGGCCAAGAGAGCGAAGGATAATCTGTTTTTCACGATCTTCTCCTGTAAAGAGAGTTTCACTGTAATGCAATCGACTAGGGCTCTTTGTCGCCGTTACCCTTATTAGGATCCGCAGTTGTAACAGAAGTGAAATGGCGGGAAGCGATAAAGGCGGCTAAGGCGAGGACTAAAGCGCAGATAAAGTAAGGCAGGCCGCCGAGCATTGATCCCGGGCTCTGCGCCGCCGTATGGACTAAAAGAGGCGTCCCGAGCAGAGGCGCGGCGACTCCCATCAAACTGTTTACAGACGAGATGGTTCCCATGGCCTCCCCCTGTTCGGATGCCGGGACGGAATGAGAGACGATGGAATTCAGCGTCGGCGGAACGGCAATGGACAGGAAATTGCAAAGCATCACCAAGTAAGTCAGGGGGCCGTAAGTGACCAGTCCGAAGCAGAGGTAGGCTAGAGCCCCGGAGCCGAGTCCGTAGAGGATCAGTTTTTGTTCGCCGAATAATTTTAAAAGCTTTTTGAGCAGGAAGCCCTGGACGACTGCGGTAACGAGACCCATGACGACCAAAGAAAGTCCGATGTTAAACGGCGTCCAATGGAAGCGGAAATTTGTAAAAAGCGTCCAGGTCGAATGCAGCATCGACTGAGCGAACCCGCTAAGAGCAATGACTGCGATCAGGGCGCCGATGTATTTGAACTTTGTCAAACGGGCAAGTGAGGAAAGCGGGTTGAGGGTTTTGAAATTGATTGCCCGATGCTCTCTTGTTTTTAAAGATTCAGGAAGGACAAAAATCCCGTAGAGAAAATTGAGCAGAGAGAGACAACCTGCGATAAAGAACGGCAGACGAACGTCGTTTTCGCCGAGTATTCCGCCGAGGGCAGGACCGAGAATGAAACCGATGCCGAAGCAGGCCCCGAGTTTGCCGAAGGCGGCAGCGCGGTGCGCCTTATCAGTCACGTCGGAAATGTAGGCTTGAGCAACGGCGATGTTTCCGGCGAACATGCCGCCCAAGATTCTTGAAAATAAAATGACGGGCAGCGACTGTGAAAGCGCCGGCACGAGGAACATAATTCCCAAACCGAAAATTCCGAGCAGCAAAACGGGTCTGCGTCCGTAACGATCGGAAAGGGCTCCCAAAGTAGGAGCAAAGCAAAACTGCATCAGTCCATAGGCGACCAGCATTGCACCCAGCCACCATGCCTGCGCAGACTGTGATCCTGCCAAATCGCCGACTAATTGCGGCAGAACCGGGATGATCAAGCCAATGCCGAGGATGTCCAAAAGGACGCAAATCAGGATAAACGGCACTCCTGCCGCAGTGTTTTTCATGTGGAAGTAAGGTGTTTGATCGTTTCGTTACAGGTGGAAAAAATTACCACGTTTTCAAGATAGCTGAAAAAAATCGGTAAACTGAGGCCGTATTGGAAATTACTTCTTACAAATCTCATGAAAAGAACTATCCCTTTTTTAATCACGCTTATTAAACAAGGATCATTGGTCAAGCAGATCATTGCCGGTTTGGTTTTGGGCATATTGGTCGCCCTGGCTTTCCCGGGATTTGCACAGGGCTGCGGAGTACTTGGCTCCTTTTTCGTCAGCGCCTTGAAAGCCGTGGCTCCGGTCTTGGTTTTTGTTTTGGTCGCCGCCTCCATTGCGAATCAGGAGAGCACCACGAATACGGCCATGAAAGACGTTATCGTTCTTTATTTGGTCGGTACATTCCTGGCAGCCTTAGTGGCTGTATTTGCAAGTTTCCTGTTCCCGACGCAGATCGCACTCATTGATACGAAGGATGCATTATCAGCGCCCGGCGGCATCGGCGAAGTTGTGAAGAATCTGATCTTCAACATCGTTGATAATCCGGTCAAAGCAATTGCCAACGCGAACTACATCGGTATTTTGGCTTGGTCTATCAGCTTGGGCGTTGCTCTTCGCTATGCTTCCGACGAGACTAAACGCATTGTGACGGATCTTACTGCTAGCGTTGAATACGTCGTTCGCTTCGTCATTCGCCTTGCACCTATCGGTGTTTTCGGGTTGGTTGCCGAAGTCGTAGCTACCACCGGTTTGGCCGGCATGATGAGTTATGTCCGCCTTCTGGCCGTGCTGATCGGCTGCATGATTTTCATTGCTTTGATCGTCAATCCGCTTTTGGTCTTCCTCTACACCCACAAGAATCCCTATCCTTTGGTTTGGGCTTGCCTGAGAGAAAGCGGTGTGACAGCCTTCTTCACACGTTCTTCTGCTGCGAACATTCCTGTGAACATGAACCTCTGCCGTAAGCTCGGTTTAGACGAAAAACTCTATTCGCTGTCTATTCCTATCGGCGCCACCATCAACATGGGCGGAGCCGCAGTGACGATTACCGTTCTGACGCTGTCTGCTGCTTACACGTTAGGTGTTCAGGTCGATGTTTTGACGGCACTGCTTCTTTCCGTTGTTGCAGCGGTTTGCGCTTGCGGTGCTTCCGGCGTTCCCGGCGGCTCGCTCCTGCTGATTCCGCTCGCCTGCGGACTGTTCGGTATTGACCAGAACGTCGCTATGCAGGTGGTGGCTGTCGGTTTTGTGATCGGTGTACTGCAGGATTCTGCCGAGACCGCATTGAACTCTTCGACGGACGTTGTCTTTACGGCCGCTGCTTTCGAGCATCATCGCCGCAAATCACAGAGCCACGTCTAACGGTCAATTGAACCGCTAACAAAAAACCTTCCGAGGTGATTTTCCTTCGGAAGGTTTTTTAATGCCGAAAATTTATGCGGCTACGCGCTTCGATAAGGAAAGGAGCGAGTCTGTTACCGCCAGCCAAGGACTCGAGACATCAAGCAGTTTACGATCGATTGCGCGGAGCGCCGGTTCCGCCTGTTTAATCCAAGACAGGGCTTCGTTGTAAGACACGGTAGACAGGAATTCCAGAATTGCGGGCAGGAAGTGCGGAACGTCTTTTTCGGAAAAGTCTTGTCCGTGCTCGTGGTAGAGATTTTCCAGCAGTTTAAGAGCTTCTGCCGATTCATGATTTTGCTGCGTCAGATCAAGCGTCTTGTAATCTTCCTCAAAAGAAGCCAGATAGATGTTCTGAAGGGCAGACATCGGAGCTGCCGACAAAGCCACGGTGAATGTTTTCAGATTTTCCTTCGTGTGGGGGTCTAAACGACGCGAGTTTTGCAAAATATGATCAATTTTGTTCAGCTCGTTTAATGTCTGA
>URYO01000102.1 GCA_900552195.1 uncultured Sutterella sp.
AAAAGTGACAAATGTGAAACACTCACGGCAGGCCGAAATAGTGAATTTTCCATTTCAGCCGGGGAGAGTTTTTTCCGAATTCGGAAAAAGCAGTACACAAAAAATCAATAGGTATATTTCAATGTCAATTACAGCCTGGATTGCAGTGCTCGTCATTATTGCGACGATTTACTGCTTAATTAAGCGCTATGAGACACGTTTGGTGTTGTTCACAGCCGGCTTGTTCTTATGCTGCATCTCTATGAAACCGATGGCAGCTTTAGACCAGTTTGCCAAGAGCATGACGAACGCCAGCTTGATCATGGCAATCTGCGGTGCGATGGGCTTTGCTTACGTCGTTACGCACACTTCCTGCGATCGTCATCTGGTTAGCCTGCTTGCAGCTCCGCTCAAGAGATTGGGCATTCTGCTGATTCCGGCCGCTACTGCCGTGACCTTCTTCGTCAACATTGCTATTCCTTCTGCCGCAGGTTGTGCTGCTGCTGTGGGTGCAACGTTCATTCCGGTTATGATTCGCGCCGGTATCCGTCCTGCCGCAGCCGGTGCTGCCATTTTGATGGGTACATACGGTTCCATTCTTTCTCCGGGTATGAGCCACAACAACTTCGTTGCCGGCATCTCCAAGATGAACGTGATGGATTTGATCTCTCTCCACACTCCGTTCTCGCTCATCATGATGGGTATCGGTTTGGTTGGTATTACGATCGTCTGCTTGGTTCTTCGTGACAACAAGCCTACTGCTGAAGAACTGGCTGCTTACTCTGCTAAGGAAGGCGGTGCTCCGATCGAGAAGATCAACTTCCTGAAAGCTCTTGCCCCGCTCATCCCCTTGATCATCCTCGTTCTTGGCAACAAGTACGTTCCGGCTCTTAAAATGGGCGTTGCTCAGGCTATGGTCCTCGGCGCCATCTTCACGCTGCTCGTCTCCTGGTGCGATCCTCAGAAGTTCTCCAAAGAGTTCTTCAGAGGTATGGGCAACGGCTACGGTGACGTTATGGGTATCATCATTGCCGCCGGCGTGTTCGCTGCCGGTCTTCGCAGTGCCGGTTTGATCGATGCTTTTGTTACAGCTCTGAAGGCCTCCAACGAACTCGCTCGCTGGGGCGGTTCTCTTGGACCATTCGTTCTGGCTGTTATTACCGGTTCCGGCGACGCTGCTACCTTTGCTTTCAACGAAGCGGTTACTCCTCACGCTGTTGACTTCGGAATGCAGGTTCCTAACCTTGGCTCTCTGGCCCTCATCTCCGGCTCTCTCGGCCGTACGATGTCCCCGATCGCCGGTGTTGTGATTCTTCTTTCCGGTCTCGCAATGGTTCCGCCGATTCAGTTGGTGAAACGTACCGCAGTCCCGATGATTGTGGCCGTGATTACCTTGGCTTTGATTATGGTTTAATCAACCCTAATTAAACAAATAAAACCGCTTGACTCTTCTGTGGGTCGGGCGGTTTGTGTTTTTATGGGGTAAAGCATTGAAGAGCTTAATGTTTATAGGAATTCTCGATTTGTAAAAACTATTCACATTTTGTTATGACTAGTTTAAAATCGGTCTGTTCTATACATGACGAACCGACAAATCAAAAGGAGAAAAAATGACTGATTACACCAAGCAGCTTGTCGAACAGAGACGTGAGCTTCATCAGTGGCCGGAAGAAGGCTGGACCGAATTCTGGACCACTAACTACATCGTCAACAAGCTGCGCTCCTGGGGCTATGAAGTCCTGCTCGGCACAAAGATCATCAATCCCGAACAGGTATTCGGCCGTAACGAAAAACTCGTTCAGGAAGGCATTAAGAACGCTCTGGCCCGCGGAGTTTCTCAGTCTTTCATTGACGAAACCGAAGGCTACACTGGCTGCGTTGCTTTGCTCGACACAGGCAAAGAAGGCCCGACAACTGCATTCCGTTTCGATATCGACTGCGTTTGCGTAAACGAAACCGATAATTCCGAACACAAACCGAACAAAGAAGGCTTCAGAAGCCAGCACGCCGGCTTTATGCACGCTTGTGGTCATGACTCCCATATCTCTATCGGTCTGACTCTGGCTCACTGGATTGCCGAGCGCAAAGACGAACTCAAAGGCAAGTTCAAGATCGTCTTCCAGCCTGCTGAAGAAGGCGTTCGCGGCGCCAGCGCCATTGCTGCTTCCGGCATTGTTGACGATGCTGACTACTTCCTCGGAAGCCATATTTCCTTCATGGCGGATTCTGGCGAAATCGTTGCTGCTCCCTACGGCTTGCTCTGCACATCCAAGTTTGACGTGACATTCAAAGGCAAACCTGCCCACGCCGGTAAAGAACCGAATGCCGGCCGCAACGCTCTTGCTGCAGCCTGCAACGCGGTTGTTCAGATGATGGGTATTCCTCGTCACGGCGGCGGTATGACTCGTATCAACATCGGTACACTGCGCGCCGGTGAAGGCCGCAACGTTATTCCGAGCTCTGCTCATATGGCTCTGGAAGTTCGCGGTGAAACCAGCTCCATCAACGACTACATGGTTGAAAACGTCAAGAACATCGTTGAAGGCATCGCTAAGGGCTTTGACGTTTCGTATGAAATTTCTCAGATGGGCGCTGCCGTTGATTTCACCAACGACAAAGAACTCTCCGACATGCTGATCGAAGTTGCTAAGACCGTTCCCGGGATCAACAACATTCGTCCGGACGGAAACTTCGGCGGTTCTGAAGACATTTCCGTTCTCGGTAGGCGTGTCCAGGCTCACGGCGGTAAAGCTGCATTCTTCATTTGCGGCGCTGACAGAGCTGCAGGCCATCACCAGGGATCTTTCGATATTGACGAAGGCGCATTCAAACAGGCCTTTGACATGTATGTCGGAATGGCTAAGAAGCTGAACGGTTAATCAGACTTAGACATAGAAATTATTTAGGTCCGGCCTCGTAAAGAGTCTGGGCCTAAATTTTTGCCTGTAACCGGACCAAAATGCGCCGCGGAGATCGATGGTAAAACAACCAGTTCCCTGTAACCAAACAGGACGCAGGTTGAGAGTATAGGTCAATCCAGGGCTTGTGATTATGGTGAATTCTTGCCCGTCACAGAAGGACGTAGGAAGGATTCTGAACAGACAAAAGAAAACGGGCGCTTAAGGCGCCCGTTTGAATTATGTACTCAGAAGAATCTGATTAGTTCTTCTTGAGGTGGTCAGGCCACCAGCTCGGGTAAGGAGCCGTCTGAGGAGTCTGCAGCCAGCCCGGAACGTAGTGAGCTTCGGGATCAAGTTTGGCAGCTTCTTCACCGGCGTTGTAGAAGCCCATGATGGTGAAGGAACCCATGGCGATCATACCGATGATGAGGACATATGTAAGCTTGCGGAGGAAGCTGCGTGTGGCGTTCGACGGACCGCACCACTTCATGCACAGACGATACAGACCGATCATGCCGTGAAGTTCAGTAACGATGAGGAACAGGAAAACAACCCACAGCCAGGAGTGATAAACCTCGAGACCGCTGCCGTAAGGTCCGATGCTGCCCGGATCCATCAGCATGGGGAGCATGTGCGGGAAGACCAGAGCGGTGAGGATAACACCGGTGATGAACTGAACCCACCACATTGTTGTGTCGGTGTGACGGAGCAGTTTGTAGTGGCCGCGCATGATGCGGAAGGCTTTGTAGTTGTTCGGGAACTTGCGGAGAGCAAGAATCGCGTGAATAACAACCAGGACGAAGATCACGCCGACGAATACGGAGTGCATCCAGAGGTGATCGACACCGTCAATGAAGTAGCCGCCGGTCAAAGAAACCAGAGACCAGAAAGTGTCTTTGCCAAGAAGGATGGAGCTTGTGAAGCCCATATGGCAGAAAAGGAAGAGACCGAGGATCAAGCCGGTAACGGACTGGAGAACGTCACACCAGGCATAAGCCTTGGATTTCTGTTTTGTTTCCACCAAGTCTTCGCCATCAATGATGGTCTTGGCAGAAGGTGTCACCTTGTAGAGGTGGGAGATGTCTTTGAAATCATCAGCCATGATAAACCTTAGAAATAGGATGAGTTAGCGTTTAACACTGAGCGTAATAATGCGCTTGAACGAACGACCTGTCTTCTAAAAATCAAGCTTTGACTGAAGAAGATAAAATAAAACCCTCATTTTTAATAAAAATACGAGGGTTTACACCTAAATTTTATTCAAGAATGCACTTATTTGGTGCCGAAAATTCTATCTCCTGCATCGCCAAGACCAGGAAGGATGTAAGCGTTCTTGTCGAGCTTTTCGTCTAAAGAGGCGACGTAGAGCTCAATTTCGGGATGAGCTTTCTGGAATGTTTCAACACCTTCCGGAGCAGAAACCAGAGCGACAAAAGTAATGTCTTTTGGTTTTACGCCGCGCTTAAGCAATGTGTCGACAGCTGCGACAGCAGAGTTTCCGGTTGCCAGCATCGGGTCACACAGAATGACGCGACGGCCTTCGAGTTTGGAGGGCAGCTTAACAAGGTATTCAACCGGTTTATGATCAGGGCCGCGGTATAAGCCGATATGACCAACACGGGCGGACGGCATCAAGTCCAGTAGTCCTTCTGACATACCTAAGCCAGCTCTCAGGATCGGAATGATTACCAGCTTTTTACCTTTGATGAAATTACCTTTGCATTTGCAAAGCGGAGTATCAATCGTACGAGTTTCGAGTGGCAGATCGCGTGTCACTTCATATCCGATCAGGTAAGTAAGTTCGCGAAGCAGTTGACGGAAAGAATTAGACGGGGTCTTCTTTTCACGCATGGTGCTGAGCTTGTGCTGCACGAGCGGATGGTCAACGATATGAAGTTTTGGGAAACGCGGATCAGTTTTCATTCATTCTCTCCTAAATATTCCCATCATTATGCGCCTATTGGAGTACCTCTATGAGTGCTCGGATGTTCGGTACGAGCAAATTCTTTCTCCAAATGAGCTGTGTTTTCACTTCTCCGATCACTGGAGGAAGTCCATAGATCCTAAGGAGATTTTTGGAAGAGAAGTTCTGATGTTTCCGTGTGTCAACTGGTAAGGGTATTTGTT
>URYO01000103.1 GCA_900552195.1 uncultured Sutterella sp.
GTTGGACCCGCGCGCACCCAAAGTGGAGCCGCCGGAAAATATCCGCAATCTGCGGAGTGTGCAGGAGGGGAATGTATGACAATGGAAAACAAGCCTCTTCTGCAGGTCAAAGACCTCACAGTGACCTTTGGAGAGCGGCACAATAAGTTTACCGCCGTCAAAAACGTCAGCTTCGATATTTTCCAAGGCGAGACGTTCGGCCTTGTGGGCGAATCCGGCAGCGGCAAAACGACCTTGATTGAAAAAATCATTGCGCTGCTCGCCGCTCAGGACTTCAAAGTCTCGGCTGTTAAAAATGCCCATCACAACGTGGACATCGATAAACCGGGGAAAGATTCCTACCGTTTTCGGGAAGCAGGAGCAACGCAGGTCATTGTCCATACGGATGAGCGCTGGGCCATGCTCACTGAAACGCCGAAAGACAAGCCGACGCTTTCAGATTTGATTCGCCATTTAGACCCTGCGGATATTGTGGTCGTCGAAGGCTTTAAAACCGAGGAGCAGGAAGCGCTTCGTCTGGAGGTTTGGCGCAAGCTTGAACGGCATGAAACACCGATTTGCGCGCACGACAAACGCATCGCTGCGGTCGTGACCGATACGACACATCCGGCATTTGGAAATCTGCCGATTTTTGATATAAATGATGCCGAAACCATTACTCGCTTCATAGTCCGAGAGCTAGGCCTCGGAGACGGAGAAACACGGAAATGCTGACAGTTGAACAAGCAAAAGCAAAGATTTTGGAAGGTGCGGAGGCGGTTGCCGAAGTAGAAGATATGGTGACCCTTTATTCGGCAGGCAAGATCCTCGCCCAAGACATCGTCTCCGAAATTAAAGTCCCTCCTCTGGATAATTCTCAGATGGACGGATATGCCGTTCGCTGCGCCGATTTTGCAGGCGGTCGCCGCAATTTTCCGGTTTCTCAGCGAATTTTTGCCGGTCACGTCGGTACCGAACTTGAACCCGGGACGGTTACGCGCATCTTTACCGGTGCACCGATTCCTCCGGGAGCCGATGCAGTCATTCCTCAGGAAGAAGCTTCCGAGATGGAAGACGGCAGCGTTGAATTTCATTGCGATCCGAAAACCGGGGCTTGGATTCGAAGAGCCGGCTGCGATATCGATATCGGTCAGACCGTATTGAAGAAGGGCGATCGCCTGACGCCTCCTGCGCTCGGCGTTGCCGCCAGCATCGGTGTCTCGACCGTGAAGGTCTATCGTCCGATTCGTGTTTCGCTTTTCTTCACAGGGGACGAACTCGCGATGCCCGGAGAAAAATTGGTGGAAGGCGGGATCTACAACTCCAATCGATTCGTCCTGCGTGGTCTGCTCCATCAGTTAGGCTGTGACGTCGTCGATTACGGGAATATTCCTGACACGTTTGAAGCAACCTTAGAAGCTTTCCGCAAAGCCTCACGCAAGTCTGATTTCATTCTGACAAGCGGCGGCATGAGCGTGGGCGAGGCCGACTTCATTCGTCGCGCTGTTGAAGAACTCGGCAAGATGCAGATGTGGCGCATCGCCATGAAACCCGGCAAACCGGTTGCTAAAGGCGAAGTCCGCGGCGTTCCATTTATCGGCCTTCCCGGCAATCCTGTTTCCGGTTTTGTGACTTTCCTGTTGTTTGCTCAGCCGCTGATTCTTAAACTTTCCGGCCGCAGCCAGATTGATGTGAAAGGCTACATTTTGCCTTTGGCTTTTGATTACAAGGGAGGATCCCGCCGCGAATTTATTCGCGTCCGCCGCAACGGCGCCGGAGAGCTGGAAAACTACCGAACTCAAAATTCTGCCGTGCTGAGTTCCTGCACCTGGGCAGACGGGTTAGCGGACATCCCGGCCAAAGCAGACTTGAAGAAAGGCGACCTGGTGACTTACATCCCGTTTACGGAATTCAACTTATAGGGGGCCTCAATGAAGATTGCAGTTCAAACAGAAGACTTTGATGTTCAGGCTGAAGTAGCGGCACTGCATGCGTCTCCCAAAGTCGGTGCCGTCGTGATGTTTTTGGGTACTGTCCGGGACCTCAACGAAGGCGAAGAAGTCGCTTCCATGACGTTGGAGCACTATCCCGGCATGACCGAAAAAGCCCTTACGGCCATTGTGGAAGAGGCAAAGAAGCGCTGGGACATTATGGATGCGACCGTGATTCATCGTGTCGGCGAATTATTCGCCACGGATCAGATCGTTTTTGTCGGCGTTTCCGGCGCCCATCGCGGGGAAGCATTTAAAGCCTGCGAGTTCATTATTGACTACTTAAAGACCGAAGCCCCGTTCTGGAAGAAGGAAAAGGTGGGCGAGGGCACCCGTTGGGTACAGGCCAAAGAGACCGACGAAGCTGCAAAATCCAGGTGGACCAAATAAGCTCAAAATAAGAGAAAAACGCACGTCCGTCTCCGCGGACTCTTCAGAATAGACGCATAGGGGAACAGGAGTTGATTCCGAATGTTTCCTTAACAAAAGGAGATTCAAACTCTTATGCGTCAAGATCAATTTACAACTCGGTTCCAAGAGTTGCTCGGAGAAGCACAATCGATGGCTGTTGAGCGTTCCCAGCAGTACATCGATCCGCTTCACTTGCTGCTTGCGGTATTAAAGGACACCGAGGGCACCGGAAGGACGCTCTTAGAGCGCTCCGGCGTGAGAGTCAGAGAACTCGAACGTAAGGTGAAGGAAGCGATCGGCAAACTGCCGGAAGTTTCCGGAGCTGCCGACAATGTCCAAATCAGCCGTGAGTTGATGGCAATTCTTAATTCGATGGAAAGGGAGGCCGAAAGACTCGGCGATAAATTCATTTCCACCGATCTCTTCCTTTTAGCTTTATGCGACAGCAAGTGTGACGCCGCACACCTTGCGCAAGAGGAAGGCCTCAATAAACCGAGCCTAGAAAATGCAATTTTATCCGTGCGCGGAGGTGAAAAAGTGGACAATCCCGAAGCTGAGAACAATCGTGAAGCCCTAAAGAAATACACGGTTGACCTAACCGAAAAGGCCAAAGAAGGAAAGCTCGACCCTGTGATCGGGCGAGATGACGAGATTCGTCGTGCGATGCAGATTCTGCAGCGCAGAAGTAAGAACAATCCTGTTCTTATCGGCGAACCCGGTGTTGGTAAGACCGCTGTGGTTGAAGGCTTAGCACAGCGTATTGTGAACGGTGAAGTGCCCGACACACTGCGCAACAAACGCGTCTTAAGTCTCGATATGGCAGGACTTGTCGCCGGTGCGAAATACCGCGGCGAATTCGAAGAACGTCTGAAAGCACTGCTGAAAGAAGTGGTTGCCGAAGAAGGCCGTATCATTCTGTTTATCGATGAAATCCATACAGTGGTAGGTGCCGGTAAGACAGAAGGTGCAATGGATGCCGGCAACATGCTCAAACCTGCACTTTCCCGCGGTGAACTGCATGTGATCGGTGCGACGACCTTGGACGAGTACAGAAAGTACATCGAAAAAGATCCCGCTCTGGAACGTCGTTTCCAGAAAGTGATCGTCAACGAACCGAGCGTCGAAGACACGATTGCTATTCTGCGCGGTCTGCAGGAAAAGTACGAAGTTCATCATGGTGTCGAAATTACCGACCCGGCGATTGTGGCTGCTGCTGAACTTTCCGCCCGCTACATTACCGATCGTTTCCTTCCGGACAAGGCTATTGACCTGATTGATGAAGCGGCAGCGCGCATCAAGATGGAAATTGACTCCAAGCCTGAAGAACTCGATAAGCTGGACCGTCGCCTGATTCAATTGAAGATTGAACGTGAAGCCGTTAAGAAAGAAAAAGACGAAGCCAGCAAGAAACGCTTGAGCGGTTTGGAAGAAGAAATCGCTAAGTTAAGCCGCGAGTATTCCGATTTGGAAGAAATCTGGAAGAAAGAAAAGAACGCCGCGTTAGGATCTAAAGAAGTCCGTGACGAAATCGACAAGCTCAAGACCAAGATGGAAGAGCTTCGTCGTTCCGGCAAGTATGAAGAACTCGCTGCGATCCAGTACGGCAAACTTCCCGAACTTGAAAAACAGCTGGTGAAGGAAGAAAAAGAAGAAACCAAGCTCTACGATGAAAAACCGAAGCTCCTGCGTACGCAGGTAGGCGCTGAAGAAATCGCTGAAGTGGTTTCCCGCGCAACCGGTATTCCGGTCTCCAAGATGATGGAAGGCGAACGCCAGAAACTTTTGGATATGGCCAAGTACATCGGCAAGCGCGTTGTCGGACAGAAAGAAGCGGTTGATAAAGTCGTTGACGCCATCCTTCGTTCTCGTGCCGGCCTGTCCGACCCGAACCGTCCTTATGGTTCCTTCCTCTTCCTCGGTCCGACAGGCGTCGGTAAGACGGAGCTCACCAAGGCTTTGGCCGAATTCCTGTTCGACACTGAGGACGCCATGATCCGTATCGATATGAGCGAATTCATGGAGAAACACTCCGTGGCTCGTTTGATCGGAGCGCCTCCGGGATATGTCGGCTATGAAGAAGGCGGCTACTTAACAGAAGCCGTACGCCGTAAACCTTACAGCGTGATTCTTCTCGACGAAGTTGAAAAAGCTCACCCGGATGTCTTCAACATCCTGCTTCAGGCATTGGACGACGGCCGTATGACCGACGGTCAGGGACGCACGGTTGACTTCAAGAACACCGTCATCATTATGACTTCCAACCTCGGTTCTCAGGAAATTATGAACCGTCAGGGTGAAGATCCTGAAGTTGTGAAGGAAGCCGTAATGGACGAAGTCAAGAAGCACTTCAGACCCGAATTCATTAACCGTATTGATGAAATCGTTGTCTTCAATGCCCTTGATCAGAAGGCTATTCGCGAAATCGCCCGTATCCAGATTCGTAAGCTTGCTAAACGTATGGAGCAGCAGAATATTGGTTTGGATGTTACCGAAGCGGCTCTGGACGAAATCGGTAAGGTCGGCTTTG
>URYO01000104.1 GCA_900552195.1 uncultured Sutterella sp.
TGCAACAATTGGCACAGGTGTCACAAGAGGCTGCAAAGATGGTGGAAGGCATGAATGTGGGGGAAATTTCCATCGTTAAGAAAAAATGCAAGTTATTGAGAATAAAGAGAATTTCAGCGGAAGTCGTCTTTGCGTTTCTGCGACAGGATCCGCCTTCATGGACGGTTTTGTCCTGACGTCTCAAGGCTTCATTTTTCTTCTTGCCCAAAGCGTCTTTCAGTTTTCTGCACTTGAACTCGGACTTGTAGCAACAGCCTATGTATTGGGAAGCTTTATCGGCTCCATGGGATTTGGCAAAATCGCCGACGTTTACGGAAGGGCGGTTCTCTTCCGAACGGTTCCTTGGTTTGTGGCTGTTTTATCGATTGCTCAATTCATGAGTTTCGGTTCTCTGAGCTGGTTTATTTCAAGATTTTTGTTTGGCTTGGCGATTGGAGGTGACTCCCCGATTGCACAAGCTATGCTGTCTGAGAACTCTCCCAAATCTCTTCGTGCGAAACGGTTGGTTCTCTTAATGACAGCTTGGTTTATCGGTGCGATAGCCGTGGCTGTTTGTGCCTATATGACGGTTAAAGCCGGTCTGCCCTGGGAGTTTTTTGCTGCGATTCCCTGCGTTATCGGACTGATCTTAGGAGTTGCTCGTTTTAATGCTCCGGAGTCCGTTCAGTGGTTAAAAAGCAAGGGCCGAATCAAGCAAGCGGAGGAGAGCCGTCTTCGTTTAGGTATTGAAGCTGAAGAAGCAAAACATGAAGTAAAGGCGGCTCATCAGGCAGCCTTGTTTAAGCCAATAAACCTAAAAAATCTTGCATACCTTTCTGTTTTTTGGATTTGCCAAGCGATTCCGGTAACGGTTCTTTTGATGTTCGGCCCGGTTCTTATCGGAGCATTAGGAACTTCGAACTTTGACACTGACGTTGGACAACTGGTCCTGACTGACTCATTCTTCCTTATCGGCAGCCTTGCCGCCATAAAAATTGTTCCGCATTTTGCACGCCGGCCCGTCATCTTGTGGACTTTCGGAATTATGGCTGTGTCCTTGGCTCTCTTGTCTCCGGGCCAAGTCCTAACA
Source organism: uncultured Sutterella sp. (assembly GCA_900552195.1). Lineage (GTDB taxonomy): Bacteria > Pseudomonadota > Gammaproteobacteria > Burkholderiales > Burkholderiaceae_F > Parasutterella. Next base: position 1,070 of record URYO01000104.1, read on the forward strand.
AATTTCGTTGTTTGTCTGTTGCTCTCGATCTACGCATTGAGCTATGGCGTCCAGAGCGTATTGGATTATGTTTATCCGGCTGAATTGTTTCCTACATCCATTCGTTCCACAGCACTCGGCATTCTCGGAAGTGTCTCCAGGGTCGGTGTTTTTGTCGTAACCCTCGGTTTCCCAATGGCTTTTGAGGGTTTGGGCGTCAGCAGTGTACTCTTGATCGGTGCGGCTATATCCATGTTCGGTTTCGTTATTTCATGGCTTTTTGCCCCAGAACCGTCCCATCATTAATCGGTTCGTTCTAAAAATATGGGGGAAAATACTTAGGATTGTTGCATTAATCAAACAGTCCAAACAGACTGTTTGATCCTATAATTCTCTCAACAGTCTAGTTAGACTGTTTTGATTAACGAACATTTCTCTTCGGTAAACACTATGTTCAAAACATCGATTCTTTTTACTGCATTACTTTCTGCGGCTGCTCTTACTTCTGTTTCTGCTGCTCCTGTTCAGACAGAAGGTACCGGCATCGGTAAACACGGCGATATCAAACTTGCCGTGACTTTTGACAACGGCAAAATCCAGGATATCAAAGTTCTGGAAGACCACGAAAACAAGGTCTTGGCCGCCAAGGTCTTCACAGATCTCAAAGATGCTGTTATCGCCAACAACTCCGTTAAGGTCGACGGTATTGCCGGCGCGACTTTCTCCTCTAAAGGTTTCTTAAACGCCGTCAGTGATGCAGCAAAGAAAGCCGGTGTCAAACTCTCCGACAAGGTCAAGAAAGATAAAAAAGCTGACGCAGCCATGCCTGCCGTTCAGAATTACGACGTAGTGGTTATCGGCGCTGGCGGTGCGGGTTTTGCTGCCGCAGTTGAAGCTAAGAGCAAAGGCGCTAACGTTGTTCTTATTGAAAAAATGCCGACCGTCGGCGGAAACTCTCTGATTTCCGGCGCTGAAATGAACGTTCCGAATTCTTGGGTTCAGAACAAACTCAATATTAAGGACGACACTCCTGCCAGAATGGCTGCCGATACGCTTAAGGGCGGCGACTTCCAGGGCGACCCTGAAATCGTCGGCGTTATGACAACGAATGCTCTTCCGACAGCTGAGTGGCTGAGAGACACGGTCGGTGTCAATTTTGAAAAAGACAACGTCTTCCAATTCGGCGGTCACTCCAGAAAAAGAGCCCTGATTCCGGAGGGCCATACCGGTACAGAAGTCATTACCAAGTTCTCTGCTCTTGCCGACAAGATGGGCATTCCGGTTATTACTAACATGAAGGCCGAGGAATTGGTCAAAGACAAAGACGGCCGCGTGGTTGCCGTGAAAGCTATTTCCGGCGGTAAGGAGTACACCTTCAACGCTAAAGGCGGTGTTGTTTTAGCTACCGGCGGTTTCGGCGCCAATGCTCAGATGGTTAAGAAGTACAACCCGAACATCGACGAACGCTTCAAGACAACCGACGCTCCCGGAACAACCGGCGAAGCGCTTTACATGGCAGAGAAGGCCGGCGGCCAGCTCGTCAATATGGGCTACATCCAGACCTATCCGATCTGCGACCCGATCTCCGGTGTGATCGAACTGATTGCAGACGCACGTTTTGACGGCGCCATTTTGGTTAACCAGGAAGGCAAGCGTTTCGTTGAAGAACTCGAACGCCGCGACGTCATCTCCAACGCTATCCTGAAGCAGCCCGGTGCTTACTGCTATGTTCTGTGGAACGACAACATCGGTAAGATTTCGAACACCGTGAAGATTCACGACACGGAATATAAGACCTTCACGAAGCAGGGCATTATGCACACGTCCGACACACTGAAGGGTGCAGCAGACTACTTCCACATTCCTTACGCCAACCTCAAGGCCACGGTTGACCGCGTCAGCCAGATGGCTAAAGACGGCGGCAAGGACTTAGACTTCCACAACCGCGGCGGTCTGAAAGATCTGTCTACCGGCAAGTATTACATCATCAAAGCCGTTCCTTCTACACACCACACGATGGGCGGTTTGAAGATCAATACCAAGGCTGAAGTTTTGGATAAAAACGGCAAGCCGATTCCGGGCCTCTTTGCAGCCGGTGAAGTCACAGGTACGACCCACGGTACCAACCGTCTCGGCGGCAATGCCTACACAGACATCATGGTCTTCGGCCGTATTGCTGGTGACGGAGCTGCTGCTGAGGCCAAAGCTCGTTAATCCTTAATTATTTAAATATCTAATGAATCAGATCCTCCCGCCAAGTACGGGAGGACCGGGGGCTTTGCGCCCCCAATTTTCTGCCCTTGGAAATTCAAAATGAAAACATTAAAGTTAAGTGCGTGTGTAATTGCTATCTTTGCAGCTATGAACGCAAATGCCGTCGAACTCAACGGAAAAAATCTGACTCAGCAAGATGCTTGGGCCATCGCCGAGGGCGCTCCTGTCAGTATTGCCCCTGAAGCAATGAACCGCGTGCAGAAGTCTTATGACCTGGTTTTGGATGCCGCTAAAAACGGTCGAGAAATTTACGGTCTCACCGTCGGTGTCGGTCTCAACAAAGACCATAAAGTCCTTTCTGCCAACGGTGAATTAAGTGACGAAGTTAAAGCAGCCAGCCGCCGTTTCAACTACAGCACCTTGAGAAGTCACAGCGTTGCGGCCGGTCCGATTCTTGATCCGAAACTGGTTCGTTTGGCCATGGCCATTCGTTTGAACACGCTGCTCAACGGCGGTTCCGGCGTCCAGCCGAGAGTTGCAGAACTTTATGCCGAATTCTTGAATAAAGGTGTCACACCGGTTATCCCGACAAAGGGCAGCTTAGGGGATGCTGACATTACTTTAGCTTCACACGTCGGTTCCGCCATGATCGGCGAATGGAAAGTTTTAGTGGACGGAAAAGAAGTTCCCGCTGCTGAAGCTTTGAAAGCTAAAAACATCAAACCTCTGATTCCGGAAGGCAAAGATGCTTTAGGCATTTTGTCCAACAGCTCCGTAGCTATGGCGCTTACGATGGATGCAGCTAAGGCCATGGGTCAGATTCTGAAAGTTTCTCCGATTGTCTACGGCATCAGCCTGGAAGGTTTGAACGGCAACGTTGCCCCGTTCCTTTCTCAGACAACAGCTTTCCATCCGTTCCCCGGACTGCAGGAAAAGGCTAAAGAACTGCGTGAAGTGCTAGCCGGTTCTTATCTCTGGAAGAAAGATCCGAGCAGAAGACTGCAGGATCCTCTGAGCTTCCGCACAACGGTTTACACATTGTCTGAAGCACAGAATGCACTTAATGACCTGAACAAAGTGATCGATGTTCAGATCAACTCTTCTGACGACAACCCCGGCGTGATGGTTAATGCCGACAAGGCTGATACTCAGTACGACCAGGTCGCTCAGTATTTCATTAAGACACCGAAAGCCGAAGGCGCCATTATCCCGACAGCTAACTTTGAAGTTCTGCCTGTCGCACTCGCCGTCCAGCGCGCAACCGTTGCTTTAGGTCATGTCGGACACAATGCCGTTCAGAGAACGATGCGTTTGGACGAACCGGCCTTTACCGACTTGTCTCGTTATCTGGCTGCTAAAGACAATTTAGGTCATGCCTTCGGCGCAACAGAAGACACTTTGGTTTCTATCTACGCTGAAAACATCGACTTAGCCAACCCGGTATCTCTAGACAGCTTCCCGGTTGAAGGCAACATCGAAGACTCTGCTTCGAATCTGCCGCGGGCCGCTCAGAGACTGAAACGCGCTACAGACAACACGTTCCTGGTTCTTTCCATGGAACTGCTTCACAACACTAAGGCAGCTGCCAGAATGGTATTGAAATGCGGCAGTGCAAAAATAATCCAGATCACACGCACCAGACAC
>URYO01000105.1 GCA_900552195.1 uncultured Sutterella sp.
CACCGATCAAGCCAGGAAGAATGAAGGAGTGGTTGATCACGAACTTACCAATATGAGTTGTTCCGGAACGGTCGAACTCGATGGAAGCCAAGTCAGAAGGATATGTCGGGATGATGTAGTAGCCATAGCAAGCAGAGCAGCAGCCGACAACCACACCAGTCGGAGTACCGATGCTGATGGCAACCGGAACCACGATGGCGATAGCAGCAGCCTGAGAGTTAACGAGCTTGGAAACTAACAGGAGAACGACTGCGTATGCCCACGGATAGAGCTTGACGTATTCAACGAGGACTTCTTTCAGTTCATTGAGGTGAGCCTTGAAGATCGTATCGGAGAGCCATGCAACACCGAACACGCAGACCACAGCAACCATACCGGAACGGAACACAGAGGTACCGCCGACGGACTTCGGAGGAGTCTTTGTGATCAGGCAGATGAGAGCGCCGGCGCAGAGCATGAACATCTGAATAACCAGAGTCATGGAGAGATGTTTCTTGCCAACCATCGGACGGAGTTCAGAGAAGGCACCAAGCAGAGCAACGACGAGAACAACAGCGAGGAAGATCCACATAGCTGTCCACTGTCTGGAAGGAAGCTTCTTGCCGAGGAGAGTCATGGAATCGCCGTAAACATAGCGCTTGGCTTCCGGATCTGCGATCAAAGCCTGGAACTGCGGGTCTTTGTCGAGGTCTTTGCCGCGGAAGTTGGAGTATGTAGCCATGACGAGCAAACCGATCAAACCGGCAGGAATGGTCAAACTGCAGAGTTCAACCAAGCCGACTTCAGTACCGTTTGCCATCGGATGGCCGGCGATCAAAGCGACCATAGAAACGCAGGCGACGGACACTGGAGAGCAGATCACACCCATCTGAGCAGCGATAGAGGAAGCTGCCATCGGACGTTCCGGACGGATACCGGTCTTGATTGCGACGTCATAAATAATGGGGAGGAGTGTGTAAACCGTATGGCCTGTACCGCAGAGGATCGTCAGTGTGAAGGTACAAAGCGGAGCGAGGAAGGTCACAACTTTAGGACGTTTTCTCAGAATCTTTTCAGCGATCTGAAGCATGCAGTCCAAGCCGCCGGAAGCCTGCAGTGTAGAACCTGCTGCCACCACGGCGATGATGGTCAGAATAACGTCGACCGGCGGTTTACCCGGAGGAAGACCTAACCAAGGTTTCGGACCGAACATAATCACAATCAAGCCGATGCCGGAGAACAAACCCAGGAACATACCGCCGCGCGGAGCGGAGATGAAGAGGAATGCAATCAGCAGGGCAAATTGGAACCAGAAATAAATACTCATGGCGAATTTCTCCTGTCTAAACTTTCAGAGATCTTTTTACAAATTGTTTCCATCTGAAACAAACGGAATAATCCGCCGATTTGTTTTTGTAAACAAGTGAAAAGTTCAGTTTGCACGATACATCAGGGAAATTACCTAGACTTTACGGATTAAATTTTGAGCCTAATTATTTGTTTTTAAGTATTCTTTTTGAAGAATGAGAAGGTTTTTCAATTTCATGGGAAACGTAATTTTATTATGTGCATCTACTGGTATTTAGATGATCTAAACGCCTACAAATTAGCCCTTTTCCTAGACATATTTGTTTTCAAACTGGCTTTTCCGTCTTGCATTTTTGAAACATTTTGGTTTAAAAGCACGATGAGTTAGCCACTTTTTTCAGGAATCGGGGAGAAAAAGTATTTCCAACTTCTCAGAGTGTCCATTCTCATGAATCTTAATGGAGACCGTTCATTTATACTAAAGCTTTATGAAAAAGAATAAAAAATAAATATTGGACATGAAAGGGCCCCACCGGTAAATTTTGTTTCATCAGCCACCTCTCTCCATAGGACCCACGATCATGTTGAAAAGAAGACAAGTTTTACTCGCGGTTGGCGCCTCCGTTTCCGGCCTCTCCCTCCCCGCTCTTGCTCAAACCGTCGACAGTTCTTTAAAAAGAACACCCATCGAAAACATCAAACTGACGCACCTAACAGACAATAAGAATGCCCCGGTTGTCTTTTATTCTCCGAGCGTCTCGCCCCAAGCCGTTTTAGACATATTCAAAGCCGTCGGACTGCCCGCACAAGGCAAAGTCGGTTTGAAGGTTGTATTCGGAAATCAGCGTGACCGCGCAAAAATGATCGATCCGGCTCTCCTGAAGCCGATCGCTGATGAACTTCATGCAACGCTGATTGAGAGCAATTACATGGACAGCGCCCGCTCGAACGCGGCTGCTCATTTGGCAACCGCTAAATCCCTCGGTTATGACAAGGTCGCTCCGATCGATATTTTGGATGCCGAAAAAGAAATAGCAATTCCGGTGCACAACGGCTACCACCTAAGGAACTTCATTACCGGATCGCACCTGGCTGATTACGACACGCTGGTTTCAATCGTTCGTTTCAAAGGACATAACTTACAGAGATACAGCGGAGCGACAAAAACCTTTCCATCTGTCTGGGAACGGCCAGAGGTGCGTGCCAGGTACACAGTGCCGGCGTAGTCACGGACTACTACCATCCCTCTTCTCCCAAAGGGACTTCCGAATCTATGGCAGACGCCGTGAGCGCGGCCCTTGACTACAAGAAAGGACGCTGGGTGTTTATTAACATCATCAACGCCTTGAAACCGGTCGACGGCTGCCGCGGAACGGCGGATCGTCCTGATCTCGGCATCGTTGCTTCCACGGATCCGATTGCTGCCGACCGAGCCGCGCTTGATATCGTCTATGGTCTTACCTCTGATCCGGAACTGCGCAAAGAATGGGAACGCGAACATTCCGTCGACGTTCTCGATTATGCCGAAAGGAAAGGACTCGGCTCTAAGGCCTACCGTCTGCAGAAAATTGACTGACAAGTACGGTCTTTGCCTAAATTTACGGCGCCGCCGCATCGAATAAAATGAGCGGATATCTCAGCACTTTCGGCTAAAGGAGACTCCTCGACGATGACAAAAAATCGCGTTCTTTTTGATTATGACCGAGCTGCCCGCACCTCGGTTCCTGAGGCGGTCTTCTGCCAAAGCAAGTCCCGTGAGGTCATCTACAGTCTCATGGAAGAGTTCTCCAAAGCGGATGCGCCGGCAATTCTTTTTACCCGGCTCAGTGAAGAGGTCTTCTCCTCCTGTCCCGCCGAAGTAAGCCGGCATTATTCTTTTGACTCATTGGCCCGTACCGCCTTTTGCAAAAAGCTTGATCAAGGACACCAAGGAAGTGTCGCTGTCGTTTCCGCCGGAACCGCAGACGGCTTCGTCACCTGGGAAGCCGCGCGTACGCTGGAATTCATGAATATTCCCTTCCAAGTATTTGAAGACTGCGGCGTAGCAGGCCTCTGGCGCCTGGAAAGCAAAATCGAAGAGATCAACCGCCACCGCATCATTATTGCCGTGGCCGGCATGGAAGCCGCACTCGGCAGCGTTCTTGCGGGACTCACCTCCCGGCCCATCATCGGCGTCCCCACTTCCGTGGGATACGGCGTCTGTGACGGCGGAAAAACTGCCCTGAACAGTCTCTTAGCCTGCTGCTCTCCGGGACTTTCGGTCGTAAATATCGACAATGGTTTCGGCGCCGCCTGCACTGCCGCTAAAACCCTCAGCTCTTTCGGATGCTAATCAAATGACTCCTCATTCCCACGATATCGAATCTCTCCACGCTCACGATCACTGCGAAGAGCATGTTCACCATCATGACCATGCGGATCATGACCACGAAGACCATCATCACCATCACGAACACCACAGTCACGGAGCCGGTCAAAAAATTCTCACGATTCGTCTCCATTCCGGCATCGCAGGAGATATGTTCCTGTGCGGCTTAATGTGCATGCTCGACATGAACAATGAAGAAGCAGACTCCGTTTTGAACGGAATCTTTTCCGAGCTCAAAGGTTCGGTCCATCTTGAGGACAAATTTGTCGGCGGTATCCGCGGCTCCTTCTGCCGTGTAGAGCTGCCTCACGAACATGAGCACCGTCGACTGTCCGATGTCCGCGCCATCATTGAAAAAGCTCAAATGAGCGACAAGGCCAAAGAACTTGCGCTTAAAACTTTCGGCTTCGTTGCGAAAGCCGAAAGTAAAGTCCACGGCAAGGGGCCTGAAGAAGTCACCTTCCATGAAGTCGGGGCATTAGACAGCATTTTGGATATCTGCTTTAACTGCGAGCTCTTCACTCGTTTGAATCCGGACCATCTCATTGTCAGCCCGCTTCCGATTGCCGACGGACACATTCATTGTACCCACGGCGTGATTCCGTCTCCGGCGCCGGCTGTCCAGGCGCTTTTAGTCGGCATTCCGGTCCGCCCCTTCGGTGCCGAAGGAGAAACTGTGACGCCGACAGGTATCGCCCTTCTCAAGGCTTTCGGAGCTGAGTTTGGTCCGTGGCCGCAAATGGTTATCGAAAAAATTGAAACCGTGTATGGGACCTATGTCTATGAAGGCGTTCCCAACGGCGCAACTTTCGCGTTAGGAAAAAGCTTTGAATAACGATCCGCGCCTGTCTCGTCTTGAAAAGGTGCTTTCTGAGATTGCGCCTGATAAACGGCTCGCGATCGCTTTTTCCGGCGGTTTGGACAGCCGTTTCCTGAGCTTTGCAGCCAAGTATCTGGGATACACCGTCAAACTTCTCACCGTTAGAGGCCCGCACATTTCTGCGGAAGAGACAGCGGAAGCCGTGCAGTGGGCGCTGGATAACGGCTTTGAGATGGAGCTTCTTGATCTCAACCCTCTGCAAATGGAAGCCGTTGAGTTTAATCACACGGATCGGCGCAACCATCTGTTTCAACGACATCAATCAGGAATTGGTGGATAAAGGTCTGGCTTATTACGCTGAAAAAGGAATCAAGGCACACGGATATGTATGCGATGTTACTGACGAACCTG
>URYO01000106.1 GCA_900552195.1 uncultured Sutterella sp.
ACTCGCGGTCTTGAAATTCTCAAAACCGCGAGTGTTTTATGCTTTTTTGGAGGCAATAAAAAACCGAGACTTGCGCCTCGGTTTTCTAAAACCTTACCGAATTACTTCAGCTTGGTTTCTTTGTAGATCACGTGCTTGCGGGCAACCGGATCGTACTTGGACATTTCCATCTTGCCACTAGAATTGCGTTTGTTCTTAGTGGTTGTGTAGAAGTGACCTGTACCGGCGGTAGAAGCCAGTTTGATTTTTTCACGAATACCTTTCGCCATGGTGAACTCCTATTAGATTTCGCCGCGGGCGCGAAGGTCCGCCAGAACTGCTTCAATGCCGTTCTTATCAATCGTACGCAATGCAGCGTTAGTAACTCTCAAACGAACCCAGCGATTTTCGCTTTCAACCCAAAAACGGCGGTACTGCAGATTGGGCATGAAGCGGCGCTTGGTCTTGTTATTCGCGTGCGAGACGCGATTGCCAACCATGGGAGCCTTGCCGGTGACTTGACACACTCGTGCCATCGCTAACTCTCCAGAATAATAACTGTTATAAAAAACTTTTCTCGCGCCGAAATACTGCCTCGGGGAGAACCAAAAACAGCGATTATACTGATTTTTCAAACTTTTTGCATTGGTCCCCGACACTTATTTTCCGATCGCAGGTCTGAAGGAGTAAATTGGCGGATCAATGACTTACGCTTTTCGAAGCCGATTTAACGCGGAAGCCGTGATTCTTCCTGTCTCGGACAAGAATGACCTCGGTTTTCAGGAACGAATCCGGATCGGAAAATCAGCGTTTCTATTAATATGTAAGAACATTTGATCTGCATTTATCGTTAAAAATTATGAAAATTCTGCTGGCCCAACCAAGAGGCTTTTGTGCCGGTGTTGACCGTGCGATTGCGATCGTCGAAAGAGCACTTGCAGTGCACGGAGCACCGATCTCCGTCCGCCATGAAATCGTTCACAACAAACATGTCGTCAATTCCCTGAGAGAAAAGGGTTCGATTTTTGTGAACGAAATCGACGAAGTGCCCGACGGTTCGGTCCTCGTGTTCTCTGCGCACGGCGTTCCGAAAGCCGTCGAAGAAAAAGCCAGGGCTCGCGACCTGACGATTTACGATGCGACGTGCCCCCTGGTGACTAAAGTTCATATGGAAGTCACCAAGATGCACAAGCAGGGCTACCGCATCATCATGATCGGACATGCCGGCCATCCGGAAGTGGAAGGGACGGTAGGACAGGTTGACTCGGACATCAACGTCATCGAAAAACCCGCACAGGTCTGGGATCTCGAGGTTGAGAATCCCGAGAAGGTTGCTTATGTCAGTCAGACAACGATTTCCTACGATGACGCCAAAGAGCTGATTCAGGAATTAAAGAAGCGCTTCCCCTTGGTCGCTGAACCTAAAAAAGCAGATATTTGCTACGCCACCCAGAACCGTCAGGACGCCGTCAAGGAATTAGCACGCCGCGTGGACCTCGTACTGGTAGTCGGCTCAAAGAGCAGCTCGAACTCCAATCGACTAAGAGAAGTCGCCGAAGGCGCCGGAACAAAAGCTTATCTGCTAGACGATGCCGGAGAAATTAATCCTGACTGGTTTAAAGGCATAGAAAGAGTCGGCATTACGGCAGGTGCCAGCGCCCCGGAAATCTTGGTCGACGAAATCGTCGAAAAACTCAGGACACTCGGTGCCGACGAAGTCGAAACCATGGCCGGTCAGCAGGAGGATGTGAAGTTCCCTCTGCCTAAGGGACTGTGGAAGAAAGACTTGGAGAATGCTCGTGAGAATCAAAAATAATCAGGCGATCTTGAACGCCCCGTTCGGTTCGATCCTTTTGACGTTTGCAGACGGCGATCTCATTAAATGTGAGCTGTCGGAAGCAGCCGTCGAAGAAGACCTCGGGAGCTTTGTCGGCCACAAGGCGGTCAAAGCTCTGCAATCCTATTTAAAAGGCGATATCCATGTCTTGGATAGCTGGAAGCCCAGTGAAGACGGCACGGAATTTCGCCGTCGGGTGTGGAAGGAAATCGCTAAGGTTAGAGCCGGTGACACCGTAACGTACGGTCAAATCGCCGATTCTCTCGACAGCTCTCCTCGCGCAGTCGGTTCTGCCTGCGGAGACAATCCGCTTCCGATTTTTGTCGGCTGCCATCGTGTTGTCGGGAAGAGCAATTTGGGCGGATTCGCACATTCCGCAGAGAATGTCTCAATAAAATGTTGGCTGCTCAAGCACGAACAGCAAAACATGTGAGGAGTTTGAATGAGTAAAAAAGAACATGTTTCTGCCACGCCGGCAACCATGTGGCTGAAGCAGCATAAAGTGCCTTTCGAAGACGGAATTTATGAATATGTGGAACACGGCGGCACAGCTCAGGCGGCCGCGTGTTTCGGGGTAGATGAGCATAACGTCGTAAAGACGCTCATCATGCAGGACGAGCATGAGAAACCGCTCGTTATCCTGATGCACGGTGACCGCGAAGTCTCTACCAAGAATCTGGCCCGTCAAACAAATCGTAAACACATTGAACCATGCAAGCTTGCAATCGCTGAGAAAAATTCAGGCTATCAGGTCGGCGGAACTTCCCCGTTTGGCACGAAGAAGAACATGCCGGTTTACGTCGAAAAAACGATTTTGGATTTGCCGTTCATTTACATCAACGGCGGCAGACGCGGCTATAACGTCAAGATCGATCCCAGAGTTCTCAAAGACCAATTAGGCGCAATTGAAGTGGAGTGCGCGATCGAAAAGTAGTCTTTAGAAACAAATTTTAAGCAGATATAGGAAGAGCCGAGGTTTGTGAACTCGGCTCTTTCATTAGGTGTGTAGTTTGTAAGGTTCAGCCGGAATCTTCCGGTCCCCACTAAAACTAATCGTTATCGTTCGGATGCTCTAGAGACCATCTCGGTTTAATAGAAAATCCGTCCGGTTTTTTGTTTTTCAGATCTTTAATTTCAGCTAAGTGAGCACCGGCGGCGGCCGCAATCATGGCGCCGTTATCGGTGCAAAGCGCCTGCGGCGGGAAGAAGACTTTGACGCCGCGTCTGCGGCAGGCTTCCGTCAGCCGAGTCCTAAGCTGTTTGTTCGCGCTGACGCCGCCTGCTGCAACCAGAGATTTATTTCCGGTTTTCTTCAGTGCTTTCAGGCATTTCGTGACTAGAACGTCTGTGACGGAATCGACGAAGGCGCGTGCCAAATTATTCTTAAATTCTTGAGACAGAGGTTTCGGTTCCTTGCGAACCGTGTTCATAACCGCCGTCTTGAGGCCCGAAAAGCTGAAATCCAAATTCGGCGCATGAATCAAAGGGCGCGGAAGCTCAATGGCGCCGGGTGTACCTTTCTCGGCAAGCGCAGAAACGGCCGGTCCGCCCGGGTAAGAGTATCCGAGTGCCTGTGCGGTTTTATCAAACGCTTCGCCTGCGGCATCATCCAGCGTCTCCCCGAGAAGCTCATAGTCGCCTAACGCACGAACTTCCATAATTTGGGTGTGGCCGCCCGAGACAAGCAGAGCGATGAAAGGAAACGACGGTTTGTCGTCAGCCAAGAGGGAAGAGAGAAGGTGACCTTCTAAATGATGAATGCCGACAACCGGAATATCCAACGCCAGTCCGATACCGTAAGCGACGGAATTACCGACGAGGAGTGCTCCGGCAAGTCCCGGACCTTCCGTAACAGCAACGGCATCTAAATCCTGCGGTGTCTTGCCGGCTTTTTTCATCACCTCGTTGAGCAAAGGAATAATGCGGCGAATATGGTCGCGGCTGGCAAGTTCGGGCACGACACCGCCGTACAAACGATGCATTTCGATTTGTGTGTGAAGTGCATCTGCAATAAGACCTTTGTCTGTGTCGTAGAGGGCAACACCCGTTTCGTCACAGGAAGATTCAATTCCGAGGATCAGCATTCTCTTTATCGATGAAAAATAGCTAAAGTCAAATTTTAGCCTTACTGAGCCTTGTGAGTACTGTAGTAGATATCGCGCGTCACAATGGCGAATGCGTTGTCTGCGGTCGAGCCTCCGCAGAGCTTTTCTCTGACTTCCTCACTGATTTTTACGAATTCGTCATAGGTCGGCACTTTTTCGGAAACCGCAACGCCTCTTGCATTGAGGTATTTGCGGCTCGGGCCGTCAAGCGGGAAATACTTTGTCGGGCAGACCCAATACATGCCCATGGTCAGGTTGAACTTGATGCCGTATTGGTGCTGAGTCATCTGATTAAAGAGTTCGGCGACCTTGTCGTTTTTTCCGAAGAGTCCTAAATAGAGCGTCCACAAGTTATTAATGTCTTCTGCAGTCTTGCCGTCTTTAAAGCCGAAGAACATCGAGTTTTCGTTGTTGAGCGGAGAAACGCCGCGGAAGTCCGTCGGCGCCGGTTCGTCGACCTTCAGGAAAATTTTGAAAGCCTTTGCAACTTCCGCCTTCTTTTCCTGAGAGATGTGACGGTTCATCACGCCGAAAACAGTGAAAGGATCAATGTCCGTGAGCTTTTTGTGATCGGGGCCGTGAAGGTAATTCGTTTCTTCAGGCAGTGCTGAATAAAGCCAGCTTAAGAGTTCTTCTCTGCGGTTGGAATACGCGCACAGTTTCCTTGCGGCCGCAGGATTAAATTTTGTCCATGAGTAATCATTGTCCATTTTTTGAGCTCCTTCAGCAAAAGAAGAATCTATTGTGGGTCGAGATAAAAATAGGTGTTGCGTTAGGTGCTCAATTCGATCTTTTCAGCTAGGAAAATTGCCGTCTTTCCGAGGTCGCAGACTAAATAAATTGTTACTTAAATGAGATAGTTAAGGCACGGAAGTGAAAAATGCATTAGAATTGCTGACTTTCGAGTAGGGGAAGGCCTGTGCATTCCGCTTACTCAACCAAGAAACTATTTTT
>URYO01000107.1 GCA_900552195.1 uncultured Sutterella sp.
TTGAGGAAAAAGGAACGATCGGAATCATTGTAGATGAAGTAAAAGAGGTTGTTACTTTATGCACCGATGAGATTGATAAGACAAGCGGAAGCAAGGACGGAAAAGCCATGTTTATCAATGGTGTTGGCAAATCTTTTCGCGCCGATTTCTCCGCAGGATGAACGACGCCGGTAAGACTTTCATCATCAAACTGTAATTCAATTGCGAAAGGATGGGTTTGGAGAGCCACCATCATGAGCGCACCTGAAAAACTCGTTACATCTGCGTTGAATCGGTCGTTCTAAAATTTCGACAGCATAAAGAAAAAGTATTGAAAGATGAAAAAATTATTAGTACTTTCCTGCTTGGCGGGCACCGTCTTGTTCTCCTCGGTCCCGAAGGCCGCAGACTTTGATCGCGTTTACGAAACAGGAACACCTCTGAAGGCGCCGCGCATGATGCCGAATTTCCGAGAGCTCAAGCACGCTCTAAAGATGCCGCAGTTTGATCTCAAAACTATTTACGGAACAGACGTAAATTTGTCGGATTACAAAGGAAAGGTGATCGTTTTAAACGTTTGGGCCACCTGGTGCCGCCCCTGCATCGCGGAGATACCGGAACTGATTACAGCACAGAAGGCCCTTAAGAACTCTGATGTCCGTGTTATTGGAGTTGCTGTTGACGGAGGAAATGTGGATCTTAAAAAATTCCTCGACAAGATCCGTGCTTCGGGTTTTGAAACCTTCATTGACAGCAATCAGGCGATCCCCGGGAAGATGGGCGTTTCTGTGGTCCCCACCAATTTCATAATTGACGGCAACGGAAATTTAGTGGCTTACGCTGAAGGTTACCTGCCATGGGAAAATCCTCAGATTATTTCTTTCCTGAAAGAAATCGGCAAGAAATACGCATCCGGTTCTTCTGCGGCTAAAAAGCTGGCCTCTGCCCCTGTCGGTTCCGTTTGATCTGTTTTCAAAATTAGTCAATTTTAGGTTAGCAAACTTAAAGCTGACTTTAACTTTTTGGACCGAAAAGAGGTATTTTGAAGCCCTAAAATGACAAGACTTCACTAACTTCCTTGTGCTTGTCATGAAAACTGCCCAGTCGTCCCGAATTCTTCAGCTCACTAAAAAACTTTGTGCCATTCCTTCCGTTAGCGGTAGCGCCGCGGAGGAAAACCGCTGTGCGGACTTCATTACGCATTGTCTGTTTTGCCTTGCACAAAAACATCCCGGACGCGTGCGAGTCTTTGAACCGGTCTGTGAGCGGGACCCCCTCGAGCGTAAGGCGGTTTTCGGACTGCTCCGAGCCGCCGTTCCTACCGATAAAACTGTTGTACTGACAGGTCACTTCGATGTCGTCGATACGCAGAACTGCGGTGATAAAGTACAGACGGCTTTCGATTTAGAACGTTACACGGAAGCACTACGTGAACAGCCTCTAGATGAAACTGCTCGGAAGGATCTTGAGAGCGGCAATTGGCTGTTCGGGCGCGGCAGTATGGATATGAAGGCGGGCCTTGCGCTGTTTTTGGCTTCCATGGAGGAGTGGGCAGATGACCCGACTCTTGCCGTCAATATTCTTTTTTGGGCGGTTCCGGATGAAGAAGCCAACAGTGCCGGCATGATCGGTTCGTTAAGAACATTCCTGCATATTTGTGAAGAAGAACATTTGAAAGTCGTCGCTGCTCTTACCGGTGAGCCTTGTTTCTGGACGGCGGAAACCAAGACGGTACCGGCTGTGCGACCTTATTACACAGGAACCACCGGCAAACTTATGCCGTTCTTCTACGCCTTCGGTAAATCCGCACACATCGGCACTTATCTTCACGGCTTCAGCGCAGCGCTCTTAATTAGTGAAATCGTTTGTCTGGCAGAAGCCGACACCGCTTTATACGAGGGTTCCGGATTGGATCTTTTAGCACCTCCCGCCTGCTTAAGCATGGAGGTGCACCGCAACGGTTATTCGGTCACTGTGCCTGAAGAGGCTTCCGCTTACTTTAATGTTCTGACCGCCGCAAAGAAACCGGCGGATGTCCTTCGTTGGGCTCAAATGACAGCGGCGCGGGCTGCCGCGCAGGCCAGAAGCAAACTGATGCGTGCACTGCTGTTTGCACAAGATAAAGGCGCAGACTTTCCTGACATTGATGAGGTCAATGTTGTTACCTTCGGGATGCTTCAACGGATGGCTCGCCAGAAGACGGGCGAATCCTTCGAAGAAAAAAGAGATCATTTTTATCGCTCGCTCCCTAAAGATCTGGACATTCGGGAGGCGGCCCTGAAAGAATGCTCCTGGCTGTTTTTACAGGCTCAGATGCCACGGCCGACAATTGTAGTCGGGTTCCTGCCGCCGTACTACCCGGCTCGGCTGAATCGTCGACAGTCGCCTGATGAGCAAAAACTTAGAAAAGTGATGGAAGAGATGACGGAGCAGGCAAAAGTCTTGAGCAAAGACGAAGCAGTCCGTCTGCACGAGGTTTTCGGGGGCATTACGGATTTGTCCTTCCTAGGCTTTGAAGAAATGAGAGAAGGGGCCAAACAAGTCGGCGAGAACATGGCCGGCTGGAAGAAACTCTTTTATTTGCCGACCGATCTCCCGGGCGCCTTGGATATTCCGATTGCCAACATGGGGCCGGCAGGCCGAGATGCGCACCGAAGCACCGAACGTTTAGAGCTTGATTACTCTTTGAACATTGCGCCGAAGCTTTTGGCTGAAACGATTCAAAAGCTTTCCTAAAAAAGAAGGGACGGCTTCAGCCGTCCCTCTGGCGATTCAGTGCTTAATTATTTTCCGAAGGTGTCCTTCAGAGCAACTGCAAGGTTGAATACCAGGTTGTCCGGAGTGAAGTCCTTCTGATCAGCCACGTAATAACCGTTTCTTTCGAACTGGAAGCGGTCTTCGGGTTTGGCGTCTTTCAGAGAAGGCTCAACGTAGGACTGCATCACAGTCTTACTGTTCTTATTAATGAGCTCACGGAAGTCCACTTCACCGGCATCGGGTTTCGGAACGGTGAACAGACGGTCATAAAGTCTGATCGTTGCGGGAAGAGCATCTTTAACACTCAGCCAGTGAATGGCAGCCTTGGTCTTAATAGAGTTGGCGCCGTCGGTACCGCTCTTGGTTTCCGGGAAGTATTCAGCGTGGACGGCTGTGATCTTGCCGTCCGAATCTTTTTCTACAGAGGTGGCCTGAACGACGTAGGCGTGACGCAGACGAACGGGCATTGCCGGTTTGTCAGCAGTTGCCAGTGTCAGGCGCCGATAGCCTTTGGGCGGTTCTTCCGCGAAGTCGCTTCTTTCAATCCAAAGTTCTTTTCCGAAGGAAAGCTTGCGAGAGCCACGTTCCAGATGCTGAGGGTGATTGGGAGACTCGAATTCTTCGACCTGATCTTCCGGATAGTTATCAATGATGAGTTTGATCGGATCCTGAACTGCGATACGACGATCGGCTTCAGCATCAAGCACATCTCTCAGAGAACCTTCGAGAACAGAGTAGTCGATCCAGCTGCCGGTCTGTTTAGAAACCCCGACGCGATCGCAGAACAAACGCATGGCTTCGGGAGAATAGCCGCGGCGGCGCAGACCGACGAGAGTCGGCATGCGGGGGTCGTCCCAACCATCGACGAGGCCTTCTTTGACCAAGGCGATCAGTTTGCGTTTGCTCATGACCACATAAGTCAGATTCAGACGATTGAACTCGTACTGATGTGGAAGCAGGAAGAAGTTCGGTTTAACGGTTGCGCTTAAAACGTCCTGCAGCAGCGGAGTGAAAACTTCCGGTTTGGCAGCAACGGCGTTCACGATGGCGTGCGCAGAAGCATCGTTCAAATTTTCGGGATTGGCCTTGATATCAGCTAAGAGAGAAGCGAGTTCTCTTTCTGTTTCGGTCTGGCCGAGTTTCCATTTGAATTTGACAGCAGCTTCGGCAAAAGGCTTGATTTCTTCGAAGCTCTTTTTCTGGAGGTCTGCCAGGACGGCTTTTGCTTTTTCAAAGAGCGGAGCGCGGGTAATGGGTACGGATCTTTCGGTTGCCCAGTTATAGAAAGCGCGCTGATCTTCAAATTCCAACGTGCAGATTGAATGAGTAATGTTTTCCAGAACGTCTTCGAGCGGGTGAGCGAACGTGTACATCGGGTAAATACACCATTTGTCGCCTGTACGATGATGTTCGGCAAAACGAATACGGTAAATAGCCGGATCACGAAGATTGATGTTGCGGGAGCTCATGTCAACTTTAGAGCGGAGAACCATGCTTCCTTCCGGATGCTTGCCTTCCCGCATTTCACGGAAGAGGCGCAGACTTTCTTCCGCCGGACGATCCCGAAACGGAGAGTCGACGCCGGGTGTGTGAAGTGTGCCCCGGTTTTCTTTAATCTGTTCAGCCGTTTGTTCATCGACGTATGCCAAGCCGTTTTTAATCATATGCTCGGCAATCTCGTACATATAGTCGAAGTAGTCGCTGGCGAAGTAGAAATTGGTTTCTTTGGCATCCTTCCAGTCGAAGCCGAGCCAGTTAACAGAGCCAAGAATGGAGTCTACGTATTCCTGGTCCTCTTTAACCGGGTTAGTATCGTCGAAACGCATGTGGCACCGTCCGGCATAGTCTTTGGCTAGACCGAAATTCAGGCAGATACTTTTAGCGTGACCGATGTGGAGGTAACCGTTAGGCTCAGGAGGAAAACGAAGCCGAACTTTTGCCTCATCGATCGGTCCTTCCATCTGCTCCGTGTAAGTGCCGGGATGTCCACACCAATGTCTGGGATCGTTTACCCCTTGTTTCAAGTCTTCGTTAATAATGTTGCGAAGAAAATTAGTGATGTGGCTGCTCTGAGCCTTTTCTTTGTTTTCGGTCATCGCTGTAGTAAAAAAGAGAACTAATTTTTCTATTCTACCTTTC
>URYO01000108.1 GCA_900552195.1 uncultured Sutterella sp.
AGAAGATCGTCGCTGAGGCGATCGTCAATAGTCATATTCCGATTATTTCCGGCATCGGTCATGAGACCGATACAACTATTGCGGATTTTGCTGCGGATTTTCGTGCGCCGACTCCGACCGGAGCGGCCGAGGCAGCCGCGGAAAAACAATCTGTTTTGTTTTGGGAAATAGATTCGGCCTGGGTTCTTCTGCATCGCTCATTCGAGAACCAATTCAATCGGGCGCTTCAAGATGTGGAAAATGAATCGCGTCCTTTTGAAAATCCTCAAGCTTTTTTAGAAACGTTTCGCCATCGCCTCTCTGCAGTCTCTCATCTTCAACGTCCTGTGCTCGGCTCCTATCGCCAAAATCTGAACTCTTTGAAATCCAGACTTCAGCTGGATATGCAGAACTTCCTCTCTTCCTCGCTTGAAAGAGAAAAATTTGCCGCTCGCTACTTTATTTCTCCGAGTCGATTCATCGAACCTTATGAAAGAAGACTCCAAGCGGCCTCTCCGATCCTAAGGCTGGATACTGCTGCGATGAGAAGCCGAATCGATTTGATTTTCAGCTCCATAAACACAGCGCAAAGTGCATGTCTGAGAATGAATAGGGCAGAACTAGGAGTCGCAGAAGAAAATCTCCAGGCTGAGATGGACGTAAAAATCCGTTCGGCAGGTGACGCCCTCCGGTTAGCAGCACCTCAGATGACATATGCCTTTGCATTTCAGGGTTCAAGGTGCAATGAACTCTTTGCAATGATCTCCGGGGTTGTACAGTCAACGATCGCTGCCAACCGAAAGGTACTTCTGAAAGAGTCTTCCTGGTTGAAGAGATCTCGTCCGAAATTGGACCGTAGGCCTTTGAATGCGGCATGCAATTCCGTGCGCAGCAGCCTGATCCAAAAGTTTGAAAGGGACACAATTCGTCTGCGCAGTCTGGAGCAGGTCTGGGAGCTGCTGGATCCTTCGAAGCAAATCCGCGGCAACAGCGCCTTTATCTATCGCGGCGGCAAGCCTGTGATGTCCGTCAGTGAGCTGAAGGAAGGTACGGATATTGAGGTTATGATGAAGGACGGAGCTTTTGTTGCTCGAGTTGGGGAGATAAAGAAGGACTAAGGGTGTCTGCATACCATAATGGTCTGCACAAGAATTAAGGAGATTAAAGCTATGGCATTTACAGTACCCCCGCTTCCTTTTGCAATGGACGCTCTTGAACCGTATATGAGCTCCAAGACGCTTTCCTATCACTACGGCAAGCACAACAAAGCTTACAACGACACACTGAATAACCTCATCAAAGGCACGGACTATGAAACGATGCCTTTGGAAGAAATTATTCGTACGACACAGAGCGGCCCGATTTTTAACAATGCGGCTCAGTGCTACAAACACACATTCTTCTGGAATAGCTTAAAGCCGAACGGCGGCGGTCAGCCCACAGACGTGATCGCATCGCAGATTAACGCCAAATGGGGCAGCTACGACGCCTTTGCAGATGCCTTCACAAAGAGCGCCGTCGGTAACTTCGGTTCCGGCTGGACCTGGCTGGTTGAAAAAGAAGACGGCACACTTGATATCGTCAATACGAGCAACGCCGGCACACCGATCACCGGAACAGACTCTCCTCTGATCACCTGCGACGTTTGGGAACATGCATATTATCTTGATTACTACAATATGCGCGTCACCTTTGTTCAGACGTTCCTGCAGCATCTTGTGAACTGGGATTTCGCTGCAAAGAACTACAAATAATCGTTTGACGATTTCGTCCCGTAAACACACGGGATGAAGACAAAAAAAGAAAGCGGGGCCGGACTTAATGTCCGGCCTTCGCTTCTACAAACCAAGGAGAAATCAAATAGGTTCCGTTAATTAGGATTGAACTTGAACTGCGGATGACATTCGGCGCAGTAGTTCACGGGTGCTTCATGCTGCAGATGGCATAAGGTGCATTCGCCGTTATGCGGAGCTTTATGCGGATTTACCGGGCCGATAGCTTTGGTCTTTTCGATCAGAGCGTCTTTTTGATGGCACTTCAGACAGGTTTCCTGATCAGGATATTCAGGACTTTTTCCGTCCGGACCGTGACAGGAAGCGCAGGCCATGCCGCGAGCAACGTGGCGATCGGCGCCGAACTTCGGAGTCTCGGCGGAAAAGGCCGAAGACATCGTGAAGAAGGCAGCAAGAACAACCAGTAAAGATGCTGTTTTTTTCATAATCTTCTCCGATAGGGATTTTTAAATTTCCGATGTTTTGCGATTTCGTTTTTTCTATTATTGAAGGTCGCTCTTCGCTTTTCAATCTGTACCAAGGTACATGTACCAAAGTACATATTCGACTTTTTTGAACTTTCCTAGACTGTGCTCATCGGATCAAATGATCCACGGTTTCAAAACAAAATTCCTTTAAATCCTTTCGGAGAAAATAAGATGAGTACCAATCGCCGTGACTTCCTTAAACTTGCAGGTGCAGCCGCTGCTGCCATTACTTCCACCGCTGCCGCACACGCCGGAGTCCCTGCTTCTTCCGTTGCTAAATTTGATGACGAATATGACGTCGTCATTATCGGTTCCGGTTTTGCCGGCATGGCCTGCGCACTGAAAGCCGGCCAGGCAGGCAAGAAAGTTCTGATCCTCGAAAAAATGCCGACTGTCGGCGGCAACTCCGCAATCTGCGGCGGCAACGTCGCTTGCCCGGTCAACCCCGTCCAGGCTGCCCAAGGCATCAAAGACAGCAAGGAACTCTTCATTGCCGACTGCTTGAAAGACGGTCTGGGTATTAACTACCCGAACCTGCTCGGCACGATCGCCGACCGCTGCAATGACACCATCAAGATGGTTGTGGACTGCGGCTGCGAATTCGTCCCCAACAAGATGCTCTTCGAAGCCGGTCACTCCGTTCCTCGTTCTTATGAAATCAAGGCCGGCACCGGATCCGGATACATCATTCCGATGCATAATGAACTCAAGAAGCTCCCCAACGTCAAGATCATGACGCGTGCCAAGTTCGATGATTTCATCCTGGACGAAAACGGCCGAGTCGTCGGTGTGACCTATCGTAAAGGCTATCGCTTCGACTCTAAACTGCAGAGCGACGATATTGAAAACAAGAGCGGCCGTCCCGCTACTGTTAAAGCAAAGAACGGCGTGATGCTGGCTGCCGGCGGTTTCTCCCGCGACATCTTCTTCCGTCAGGCTCAGGATCCCCGCGTTGTTCCGACCACAGACTCCACGAACCAGCCGGGTGCTACTGCCGGCGTGCTGATCAAAGCTTTGGGCATCGGCGCTCAGCCTGTTCAGCTTTGTTGGCTGCAGTTCCTTCCGTACTGCAACCCGCGTGAAAAAGGTTTCGGTGTCTCTGTTAACTTCACCAACCACGCCTGCATGGACTTAGGCCTGGTCGTTGACAGAAAGACTGGCAAACGCTTCATGGACGAACACGCCGGCCGTAAGATCAAATCCGACGCTCTGTTCAAAGTCATCGGCACCGACGAAAACTATCCGATTGCGATCTGCGACGACGCCATTGTTAAAGCGATCAACCCGTCCTTCGTTAAGCTTCCTTTGGAAATGGGTACGGTTAAGAAGTTTGACACACTCGAACAGCTGGCTGATGCCTTCGGTATCCCCAAACAGGCCCTTCTGGACGAAGTCGCTAAATTCAACGGCTACGTTAAAGCCAACGATGACAAAGACTTCCACCGCATCCTTACGTTCAACAAGGGGCTCGATGTTTCCAAGGCTCCGTTCTACGGCATTGAAGTCAGCCCGAAGATTCACCACACCATGGGCGGCGTGATGATCAATGAAAACGCAGAAGTCATTTCTGCCAACACCCACAAACCGATCCCTGGCCTCTATGCCGGCGGTGAAGTAGCAGGCGGTGTGCACGGCGCATCTCGTTTGGGAACCGTGGCAGTTATCGATGCTTTGACATTCGGTATGATTGCCGGCGAAAACTTCGCCAAGATGCAGTAATTTCTCAGGAGGGAGGTTCGGTGAATAAGCCGAACCACGGCCGGAGCAGACAATAGGTTTGTTCCGGCTTTTTAATTTGTTTGGCGCAGCTGGGGAAGGCGAGAGATCTTGTCTCCGGGTTTGACATGATTTTTCTCAAACCAAGATTCGTTCATTTCCAGTGCGTAAAACGCTTTCGCTTTGCTGCAGTGGATATCAAGTGTCAGCGGCTTCATTTCCTCAATATTAATAATGAAGCCGTCTTTATCGATGAAGGCAACGGAAAGCGGGATGAGGGTGTTTTTCATCCACATGCAGACAGCGTCGCTGCGGTCCATGACGAAGAGCATTCCGGAATTTTCCGGCAGATGTTTGCGGAACATCAGACCTTTTTCCCGGTTGGCGTTGTCGGCGGCAACTTCGACAGGAACCGTGATGCCTTTCACCATGAGTTTGAGCGTATCGGCTGCGCAAGCATATTGCACGCTCGAGAGAAGTACAAAAGCAGCGGAGAAGAGGGCAATTCTGATATTCGGTGTCATGATAAAAGCGGAAAAATAAAGGAGCTCCGAGAGCTCCCTTCGTTTAATCAAAAACGAATTTTATTAGGCGGGTTTGATGTTGTCAGCCTGTTTGCCTTTTTCGCCTTCTTTCAGATCGAATGTGACACGCTGGCCTTGTTTCAACGTCTTGAAACCATCCATTTTAATTGCAGAGAAATGGGCGAAAAGATCTTCGCCGCCGTCATCGGGAGTGATAAATCCATATCCCTTAGCGTCGTTAAACCATTTCACGGTTCCTGTTGCCATATTTAAACTTCTCCAAAAAACTGACGGCGATGTCCATTACTCTCACGCGCCTAATACTAAAAACGATTGTCGAACTCTGTGAGCAAGACGAGTGACTGTTACATTCTTATGGGATTGTAAATAAAT
>URYO01000109.1 GCA_900552195.1 uncultured Sutterella sp.
AACTTTCTTTGTGCGGATATCCTCCAGAAGATTTATTGTTTTTGGACAGTTTTTTAGAAGACTGTGCAAAGAAACTCAATGAGCTGGTTGAATATTCAACCCGTTTTCCGAAACTGCATATTCTTGCAGGCTATCCCTTAAAAGAAGCCGGCCGTTTATATAACGTGGTCTCCGTCATCCTCAACGGCAAAATTCTCCTTACTTATCGAAAGAAGAATCTTCCCAACTACGGTGTTTTTGATGAAGAACGCTACTTCACGCCGGGCGGAGAAGACGTCTGCACGTTTGATGTCGGAGATACGCGCTTCGGCGTCAATATTTGTGAAGATATTTGGTTCCCGGAAGCACCTTCGCAAGCCAAAGAGCAGGGCGCACAGGTTCTCTTAATCGCCAATGCTTCTCCGTTTGAAGAAGGAAAGGAAGAACAGCGGTTAAATATGGTGCGCCGCCATGTGAACGCCATCGGAATGGACGCCTGCTACGTCAATATGTGCGGAGCGCAGGATGAAATCGTTTTTGACGGAGAAACTTTTGCCTGCTCGGCCGACGAGGTTCTGGCCCGTGCGCCTCATATGAAAGAGTCGCTTCTTTCTGTGGAAGTCAGAAAAGGCAGAATCTGCCGCGGAGAGGATTCCCAGCCGCTGTCTGATTGGGCCGTGCTTTACGAAGCCCTGGTTGTCAGCATGCGGGACTACATCAATAAGAACGGATTTAAGGGTGTCGTGCTGGGCCTTTCCGGAGGCGTGGACTCTGCACTGGTCCTTAAGATCGCGGTGGACGCCGTGGGCAACGACAAAGTGCTCGCCGTGATGATGCCGTCCGTTTATACATCTTCATTAAGCCGTGGTGACGCGGCCAAATTGGCTTCTCGTTTGGGCGTACGCCTTGAGACGATTTCAATTCAGGACGGCTACACGGCATTTGAATTCATGCTGGCCAAGCAGTTCAACGGCATGCCGCACGATGTCACTGAAGAAAACCTTCAGGCACGTATCCGCGGTGTCATTCTGATGGCTATTTCCAATAAGTTCGGCTCGATGGTTGCTACGACCGGGAATAAGAGCGAAATGGCGGTCGGTTATTCAACCCTGTACGGCGACCTGGCAGGCGGTTTCGCCGTGATTAAAGACGTCTACAAGACTCAGGTCTACGCTTTGTGCCGCTGGATTAACGAATGCAGTAAAGAGAATCCGGTTTTCCCGGAAACGATACTGACTCGTGCTCCGAGCGCGGAGCTTCGTGAGAATCAAAAGGATCAGGATTCTCTGCCGGATTACAGCGTGCTCGACGAGATTCTTCGCCGCTTCATCGAAGATCGTGAAGGGCCGGAAGAGATTGTTGCAGCAGGCTTTGACCGTGCCGTCGTCGACAAAGTTTTAAGAATGGTCAGCCGTGCGGAATACAAGCGCCGCCAGTCTCCGATCGGACCTAAGGTGACAAAAGTCGCTTTCGGGCGGGATTGGCGCTTCCCGGTCACTAATAAATACAGACTTTAAGAGTAAAATTTCTGAAAAAATTTCGGGAGAAAAAATGAAACAAGTCGTCGCTATTATCAAGCCCTTCAAACTTGACGAAGTGAGAGAGGCACTCGCAGAAATTGGTGTTCAGGGTATGACCGTGACCGAGGTCAAAGGTTTCGGCCGTCAGAAAGGACATACCGAACTTTACCGTGGTGCGGAGTACGTCGTGGACTTTCTGCCCAAGATGAAGATTGAGTGCGTGGTCGACGACTCGCTGGTCAACATGGCGGTCGAAGCGATTATGAAAACCGCCCGTACCAACAAGATCGGCGACGGAAAGATTTTCGTGATGCCGGTCGAAGAGGTGATTCGAATCAGAACTGGTGAAACCGGAAACGCTGCCGTCTAACAAAACGAAAGACCGATGCCGCAAAGCATCGGTCGAATTTTTTTCTGCCGGTTAAGGCGCTAAAAGAACATAAACGGCGCCGGCTCCTCCGTCATAAGGCGGCGCCTGTACAAAGGCGAGCACCTCTTTTCGCTGAGCCAGCCAAACCGGAACCTTTTCCTTTAAAACAGGCTTCCGTCCAGCAGAGCCGAATCCTTGTCCGTGGATGATTCGCACGGCACGGTGTCCGGCTTTTCTCTCCTCGTTTAAGAATTCCACCAGAAGCAGTCTGGCTTCCTCCGACGTGTACCCGTGAAGATCCAAGGTACCTTTAACGGACCATGCGCCCTGGTGCAGTTTCTTGGGAACATCGGGCGCCATAGAAGGTGCCCGATAAGACAGCCGTTCATCGGAATCCAGAAGGTGATCGATACTGATGTTGTCGGACAAAGAGTCTTCGAGCACCGCCTTTTCGTCGGCGTAGCGCTGACGAGGAATGGGTGCCGGCTTCGGCATGGCGTGGAAGACTTTATCTTCCCTGCCTATTTTTTTTTTGACTCCGAGTTCTTTCATTGCATTCTCGAACTCGTGAGCTTTAGCCTCAGCCTCTTTACGCTTTTGTTCCTTTTCGGCAGCGATTCGTGCTTCTTCTTCCTGTTTGACTTTCAGTTGTTCCTTCAAGCCCATCAGAGAAGCGAAAGACTCTTTATCGACATTCATTTCTGTTAATCAACCAAACCGTTTGTTTCTAAATAGTTTAAGGCGTCCAGAGCAGCCATACAGCCGGAAGCAGCGCTGGTAATGGCTTGACGGTAAACCTGGTCCTGGCAGTCGCCGGCGGCAAAGACACCCGGGAGGTTGGTGGCCTGAGCAGCGCCGGAGGCAATACCTTTAGTGACGATGTAACCGTGGTTCATCTCCAGCTGGTCTTCGAACATCTTGGTGTTTGGGGAGTGGCCGATGGCAATGAAAACGCCCATAACCGGAATGTCTTCCTTTTCACCCGTCTTGAGGTTGTTCAAACGGACGCCGGTCACACCGGTCTTGTCGCCCAGGATTTCGTCCAGCGTGCAGAACTCGTGGAGAACGATCTTGCCTTCGGCTGCGACGGCTTTAAGACGATCTACCATGATTTTTTCAGCGCGATACTGGTCGCGGCGGTGGATCATGTGAACCTTGGAGGCGATACCGGCAAGATAGATGGCCTCTTTAATTGCGGAGTCGCCGCCGCCGACGATGGCAACTTCCTGGTTGCGGTAGAAGAAACCGTCGCAGGTTGCGCAGGCGGAAACGCCTTTGCCCTTGAATTCTTCTTCACTGGGAAGACCGAGATACTTAGCGCTGGCGCCGGTAGCAATAATCAGAGCGTCGCAAGTGTAGTTGCCGTTGTTGCCGACCAAACGGATCGGTTTTTCGTTCAGATGAGCTTCGGAAATTTCATCGAAAACGATTCTTGTTTCAAAACGCTCAGCATGTTCGAGCATGCGCTGCATAAGTTCCGGACCCATCACGCCTTTGGGGTCGCCGGGCCAGTTGTCGACTTCAGTCGTTGTTGTCAGCTGACCGCCTTGCTCCATACCTGTAATGAGAGTAGGTTTTAAGTTAGCGCGGGCGGCATAAACGGCGGCGGTATAGCCGGCGGGGCCCGAACCGATGATCAAAACTTTACTGTGTTCGGTATTGGTAGTCATGTTCTACTTCCTTTAATATTCACAAATTGTCCAACGATTATAGAGCGTTGGTTTACAACTAGAATTACGGAAACACCATTTAACACATAATGAGCAACTCGATAGAAACCTCCTTCTTATATAGAAATTTCCCCCGGTTTCGGAATAATTCCGAAGACGAGGTCGGCGCCGGAGGAAAACTCTGGGGTCTGGTTCTCTTTTGCGTTTGCGCGGCGGCTTGTATCGCTCTTTCTCTTGTTCTGGGAAGTTATGACTACTCGGATCCGGGATTTTCACGCTTCAATACCAAGCTCCAAGTCAGCAACCTCTTCGGAGTGCAGGGTGCTTGGACGGCCGATCTGTTCTATCTTTTATTCGGCTGGGGCGCCTGGGTCTTTGTTATCGGACTCTTTTATTTTCTGGTTCGCGGCTTAAAACGCCTGCGAGGAAAAAAAGTTTCCGTTTCTCCGATCCCGATGGGTTTCCGTATTTTGGCTTTCTGTGTGTTGGTCCTTAGTTGCTGTGCGCTGTTCTTCCTTCGGTTCCATACTCATTCCGAAGGGCTTCCCGGCACGACGGGCGGAGCGCTCGGAAGTGCGATCGGATCCGAGCTCCTCTATTGGATGAGCCTAGAAGCAGCCACGGCTTTCGTTCTTGTTTTAGTTCTGTTTTGTTCTTCCGTGTTTTTCGGTTTTTCTTGGATGTCGGTCGCGGAACAAATCGGAAGAACTTTTGAGCGTTTATTCCGCAGAGTGGCTTCAATTAAGCAAAGCAAAGAAGATGACGCTTTTGCGAAAGCCTCTATGGAGGAAAGAGAGAAGTCGCTTCAGGATCGACAAGGGCCTTCTCCCGAACTGCCTGCGCTTCCTGCTGCTTCCGCTCCGGTTGTTCAGCCGCGGGCTGAAGAGATTAAAACTGAGGAACTTTTATTCGCTGATGATAAGGAAGACGAGGTGAAAGGTCCGGATCAATTTAAACCGATTGATTATGAGCGCGATCCGGAAGACTTGGCACCGGCCTCACTCCGCCCTACGCCCGAAAATACCGTTGCGCCGATGGAAAAAGAACCCTTCGATATTGAAGATATCCGCGATGAAGAGGAAAGTGTCAAAGATCTGCCGATCGAAGATCATGTCGTTGAACAGCCAGCCCGGCTGATCGAAGAAGTTCCGGAAGAACCGAAGGAGTTTGTCCTGCCTCCGGTGTCGTTGCTGAACGATCCTCCGTTTGAAGCGGTTCAGGTCAGCAGGGAAGAATTGAACCTGGGCGTTCTCGAAAAAGAAGCGATTGAACGAGCCCTCCGTCGGGCGGACGGGAATATCACGC
>URYO01000110.1 GCA_900552195.1 uncultured Sutterella sp.
TTACATTTTTAAACTCTAACTTATCTGTGAAAGCGTCCAATGGCAAAGGCTGCTCCGGCTCTACGATATGATTTTCCTGCCAGCTTTCACTCATCAATAGCCTAACCTGTCCAAAATCATGAATCCGGCTTAAGTGAAAACGCCTGCAACTCTTCAAAAGTTTAAAGTTTGCTAGGGAAAACAATAGGATGTTTCCTCGGAAATAAAGGTTCTCTTTCCGAGAACTAATTAAAATTTATTCCACATTATGAGAGCACTTATCACTATTGGTAAGGCTCTCGATTTATTAAATATTTCTTCCCAAGGTTCAAACTATGGATTGGCTCGTTTCTTTGTGGAGCGATTCAAATTCGGTCGGGCATATTCTTTTGGTTTATGCGATCGTCATCACGGTCGGTTTGCTGCTCGGACGAATCAAAATTTTCGGAATCTCGCTCGGCGTCACTTTTGTGCTCTTTGCCGGTTTAGCGGCTGGTTACTTCGGCTTTACCGTAAACACGACGGTTCTTCATTTTCTTCGTGACTTCGGCCTGATTATTTTTGTTTTCTTTATCGGCCTTCAAGTCGGACCATCGTTCTTTTCATCCTTCCGAAGCGGCGGTGTTCAGCTGAATCTGCTTACGCTTTTAGCAGTATTTCTGAGCTTGGCTGTAACGGTCGGTCTTTATTTCGCATTTTCGGACACTGTTTCGCTGCCGCAGATGCTCGGCGTTTACTTCGGTGCCGTGACAAATACACCGGGTCTCGGTGCCACGCAGGAAGCATTAAATATGCTGGATTACAAAGGCGAAGATATTGCCGTCGCCTATGCATGCGCCTATCCGCTCGCCGTTGTGGCCATCATCGCAACGTCTATCTGCCTGCGCTTTATCTTCCGTATTGATCTCAAGGAAGAAGACCGCATGTGGGAAGAATCGGAAAAAGAAAACAACGAAGCCCCTATCTTCTTCCACGTCAAAGTCACAAATGCGGCTTTAGAAGGTAAACAGCTGGAGCAGCTCCGCAACTTTATCGGCCGTCCCTTTATCTGCTCTCGATTGCTGCATGACGGAACGATTATTAGTCCTCATGCTAAGGACACGGTCCACGTCGGCGACGTGATGCGTATTGTTGCTTCCGCTGAAAACAAGGACGCGATTACGGTTTTTTGCGGCGCTGAAGATAAAGATGTTGATCTGGCCACAGAAAGCTCTCCGATCACAACGCGCAATATTCGTGTGACAAGGAGCGCCATGAACGGTTTGACGGTTCACGACCTGCACCTCAGCCGTTATGACGGTGTGAACATCACACGTATCTTCCGTGCCGGCATGACCCTTTTCCCGTACCAGCATCTGCGTTTCCAGATCGGTGACGTGGTTTACTGCGTGGGTCCTGAACGCTCGATTCGCCGTTTGGCCGACAAGCTCGGTAATCAGGAAAAGAAACTCGACCATCCGAACCTGATTTCTATTTTCCTCGGAATTGCAGTTGGCATTCTTTTCGGCAGCCTTCCGATCGCCATTCCCGGTATGCCCGTTCCGCTGAAATTAGGTCTAGCCGGCGGCCCGCTGATTGTTGCGATTCTGCTGGGTTACTACGGTCCGAATTTCAAGCTCATCACTTACACCACGGCTTCGGCCAATCTGATGCTTCGAGAAATGGGCATCGCATTATTCCTTGCGAGTGTAGGATTAGCTGCAGGCCGTCCGTTCGTTGATGCGATCGTCGAAGGCAACGGACTGCTCTACGCCTTCTTAGGTTTGTTCATCACGATTATTCCTTTGGTTGTCATCGGAAGTATTGCCCGCAAGGTCTACAAGATGAACTATCACAGCATTGTGGGCATGATTGCGGGTGCGACAACCGACCCTCCCACATTGGCTTATGCCAGCACGCTGACGGAGAAGAACGTTTCCGCAGTTGCATACTCTACGGTCTATCCTTTGGCGATGTTCCTGCGAATTCTTTCGGGCCAGTTTGTATTGCTCATCCTCTGGCAATTCGTTAGCTAACAGGTACAGTTTCATAACTCAGGTCGGTCGATTTTTGGCCGGCCTTTGTTTTTATCGGCTGCCGATGTCGAACCGCTCATATCCAGCTTGGTTCTAACGCGGTAAAATCAAAATTTATGCTTGCCCCGCGCGTTTGCGGGAAATTCAATATTCACGGGATTAGTTTAGAACCATGTTTACAAAAGTCCGTACTCGCATTGCTCCGAGTCCTACAGGAATGATGCACTTGGGAACCGCTCGTACAGCGATTTATTGTTGGGCTGTTGCCCGTCATTTCGGCGGTGAATTCCTTCTTCGCATTGAAGATACCGACCGTGAGCGTTCCACTCCTGAAGCAACTCAAGTGATTCTGGACGCAATGAAGTGGCTCAACCTTGACTATGACAACAAGGAAGTCGTTTATCAGATGAATCGCCTTCCTCGTTACAAGGAAGTGGTGGACCAGCTGTTGGCTAAAGGCTTAGCCTACAAGTGCTACGCCACTAAGGAAGAGCTTGATGAGATGCGTGAAGCCCAGAAGGCCCGCGGCGAAAAACCTCGCTACGACGGCCGCTGGCGTCCTGAAAACTGTGTTGGTAAACCCATTCCCGAAGGCGTAACTCCGGTTATCCGTTTCCGCAACCCAGATGACGGCGTTGTGACCTGGGAAGACGGTGTTTACGGCGAAATTACTGTTGCGAACTCCGAATTGGACGACCTCGTGATCATGAGAGGTGACGGTATCCCGACTTACAACTTTGCCGTTGTTGTTGACGACTGGGATATGCAGATCAGCCACGTTATCCGCGGCGCCGACCACATCAACAACACTCCGCGTCAGATCAACCTGTACAAAGCTATCGGCGCACCTCTGCCGACGTTCGCACACTTGCCGCTGATCCATGGTGAAGACGGTCAGAAGCTTTCTAAGCGCAACGGCACTGTCAGCGTCCTGCAGTATGACGAAGAGGGCTATCTGCCGGAAGCCTTGTTCAACTATCTGGCTCGTTTGGGCTGGGGCCACAAGGATGACGAAAAATTCTCCCGCGAACAACTGGCCGAATGGTTTGAGCTTTCCGACTGCAGCCGTTCTCCCGCCCGCTTCAGCATGAAGAAGCTGGATTGGCTGAATCACGAATACATCAAAGAATATGACGACAAGGAGCTTGCGGAGCTCGTCAAGCCGAGAATTGAGAAGCTCGGTGGTGATCTGAGCCTCGTCAAGGATCTTCCCGGCGTCATGGCTCTTCTGAAGAGCCGCGAACCGACCCTTCAGGCTCTTGCAAAAGCAGCAATGCTGTTCTGCCATAACAATCCGGTTGATGCTTCTTCTCTGCCTGCTCAGCTCAAGGATAAAGAAGATGCTTCTTTTGAAGCGATGGCTGCTTTTGTTCGCAGAGCTCCTTTCATTGAATGGAAGAAAGAAAACATCTATGGCTTAATGAAAGAAATCATGGATGAGCAGGGTGTCAAGGTTTTGCATCTTGCAATTCCTCTGCGCGTTTTGGTGACGGGCGCTGAAAAGACTCCGTCTATCGACGCAACCCTGGAACTGTATGGCCAAGAGCGCGTTCTTACCCGCCTCAACGAAGGTATGGAGAAGTGGGCTGCTCAGAGAGCCGGAAACTAATTTTTACTTTTTAGAATGCGATTTTCGCAGATGGAGTTGACAAGATCAAAAATGTCCCGTAATATCGCACTTCTTTCGGGGGTATAGCTCAGCTGGGAGAGCGCTTGCATGGCATGCAAGAGGTCAGCGGTTCGATCCCGCTTACCTCCACCAAGATTTTAGAAACTTGGTTTTTTGACCGGGTTTCACAAATTGTCCTCATCGTCTAGAGGCCTAGGACACGACCCTTTCACGGTCGGTACCGGGGTTCGAATCCCCGTGAGGACGCCACAATTATTCCGCTGCACTTGTGCAGAAGTGGGGGTATAGCTCAGCTGGGAGAGCGCTTGCATGGCATGCAAGAGGTCAGCGGTTCGATCCCGCTTACCTCC
This sequence comes from uncultured Sutterella sp., assembly GCA_900552195.1. Lineage (GTDB taxonomy): Bacteria > Pseudomonadota > Gammaproteobacteria > Burkholderiales > Burkholderiaceae_F > Parasutterella. The sequence continues at coordinate 3,975 of URYO01000110.1, forward strand.
ACCAAAGTTTAAGAGACTTATTGAGTTAAGTTTCAACGTCCTCATCGTCTAGAGGCCTAGGACATGACCCTCTCAAGGTCAGAACATGGGTTCGAATCCCATTGGGGACGCCATAAAAATCCCGAACCTTCTTAATTCCGAAGCCAGAGATTCAGCACTTAAATCTGTTTTACGCTTGAATAAATCAATTAGAAAATCTTAATTAAATATATTTCGACGAAAGATATTTCATTTTTTGAACTGGGGTTTGATCCAATTTAAAACCAGTTTCTGCCCATGCAAAATATATTTAGTTATTAATTGCAGATCAGGCTAGGTCTTGCGCATCTCCGTGCAAGTTCCTTCAACGTTCGCCGTCGTCGTGATCATTAATCATCGCTGCGAATGTTGAAGATATATATATTTCGCAGCGTCACGGAGGCCCTATATGAAACTCAATCTTCTTCTCGCTGCACTTCTTTCTTCCCTTTCCGTCGCTTGTTATGCAGCAGATGCTGTCAGCGGAGCCACGCCTAATCATGCCGCACCCGGCTCTCAAATCAAGAACGTCGATGCTGTAACTTCTGCTTCTATCGTGCCTGAGAAATTGAGGATCTCGGCTAAAGCGACAGGCTTTACCGACAGCAAGGCAAAGAAGGTACTTTTTGTTGTCGGTGATCCGCGCTTTGATCAATCCTTAGAAGGTTTCTTGGTCAACACCGCCGCGAACTTCTTCCTCAAGAAAGGCTATGAAGTAGAGATCAGAGACCTCTACAAGATCAGGTTCAATCCGGTCATCACGCCGGAAAACTTCCACCACGATTATTCTTGTCTTATCCATTTTCGTATTTTCTCCTTTCCTCTTCTGCCAGCCGGATTATTTCCGC
>URYO01000111.1 GCA_900552195.1 uncultured Sutterella sp.
TTCATGAAGCTTAGGCTCGGAGTGCTGCAGATGCTAAGCGCATTTTTTGCCGGAAAGTCTTGCACAAGTACGGACGCAGATTTTGTCTAATGGATTTACCTAGGGGTTTGCGTTATTCCTGCTGAAAAGCGGCCCAATGTGGGTTTGACTGTGGCATGATGATCAGAATGGCCGCGACGTATACGCGGTGACGAATTCTTATATTGGAGTCTATTAAATGTTGATGAAAAAGCTGCTTTGGACAGCATGCGCTGCAATCGCATTGACTGCTTCCGCCGGTATTAATGCTGAAGAGTATGTCGTCGGAACAGGTGCGACTTATCGTCCCTTCGAATATGAAACACCGCAGAAAGAGCTTGTCGGTTTCGACGTTGATTTGATGCGTGCCATCGCAAAGGCCGAAGGTTTTGACGTTAAGTTCATCAACACACCGTGGGAAGGCATTTTCGCGACTGTCGATAAAGGCGACCGCGACATCATCATGTCCGGTATTACGATTACCGACAAGCGCAAACAGGTTGTCGATTTCTCCAAGCCCTACTTCCTGGCTCATCAGCTGATCCTGACCGATAAGTCCGTCAAGATTAACAAGCTTTCCGACCTCTCCAAAGGCAGCGTAGCTGTTGTGAGCGGTTCTGCCGGTGACGTTGCCGCTTCCAAGGCATTCGGCAAAGCCTCTACAAGAATTCGTCGTTTTGACAACACTCCGCTTGCTCTGGAAGAACTGAATCAGGGCGGTGTCGTCGCTGCAATCGGTGATATCGGTGTTCTGGCTTTCTACGCTCGCAACAATCCCGACAAGCACTTCAACATGACCCGTGATCCGGCTTTCGAAGAACAGTATTTCGGTATTGCTGTTAAGAAAGGCAATCAGAAGCTGATCGATAAAATCAACGCCGGTCTCGATAAGGTTGTTGCCAGCGGTGAATACAACAAGATTTATCGCAAGTGGTTCGGTACTGATGCACCGAAGCTTCCTCAGTAACAGGAACTAACCAATGAAATTGCCCGATCTACATGGTCGGGTAATTTTTAAATAAAATCTCGGGAATTTTTAATACCAAGGAGCGAACGTGGGCGGATTTCGGTACGAAGTAATTACAGAATATTGGCCTCTCTTCTTAGAAGGCGCCAAGATGACCATCCAAATTACGGTGATTTGCGTCACCTTGGGTGTGATTTTGGGTATGGCTTTAGGCATGGCGCGACTGGCCGATGCAAGACATTCCCCTTGGAAACAGATTCTTAAATATTGTGTTCGCTGGCCGGTGACGGTTTACGTGAGCTTCTTCCGCGGAACGCCTCTTTTCGTTCAGATTCTGCTGATGCAGTTCGCGATTCTTCCGTTCTTTATTCATCCGACCGAAGGTCTATTGATTTCCGGAGACCTTGCCCGTGAGATTCGTTCTACTTACGGTGCGATGCTTGCCGGTATCGTGGCCATTACGTTGAATGCCGGTGCTTACCTTTCAGAGGTTTTCCGTGCCGGTATCCAGTCTTTGGATAAGGGACAGATGGAAGCTGCCCGCTCTGTCGGTATGACTTACTGGCAGGCAATGTTCCACATCATCCTGCCGCAGGCTTTCCGCCGTATGCTTCCGCCGTTGGGCAATAATGCGATTGCGATTTTGAAAGACTCTTCTCTTGTTTCTGCGATCGGCCTGGCTGAACTGGCCTACGCCGCACGTACTGTGGCCGGAGCTACAGCTCGCTACTGGGAACCGTACATTACGATTTCTCTGATGTACTGGGTCATGACTTTAGGTCTGGCTTATCTCGTGAAGAAGATGGAACAACGCTTGGGTAAAGGAGACGACAACAGATGAGCGACAACAAGACCGAACAGAAACCGGTTATCCGTATCGAAGATCTGCACAAGTATTTCGGGGATAACCAAGTTCTTCGCGGCATTAACCTCGAAGTGATGCCTGGAGAAAAAGTCGTGGTGTTAGGACCGTCCGGCTCCGGCAAGTCCACAATGCTTCGCTGCATCAATGCATTGGAAGAAACCACCAGCGGCAAGATTTATGTGAATGATGTTGACATCACTTCTCCGAAGACCGATATCAATAAAGTTCGTGAACATCTCGGAATGGTGTTCCAGCGCTTTAATCTCTGGCCGCACAAGACCGTTCTTGAGAACGTTGCCTTGGCACCGAAACTCGTGTCCGGTGTCAACAAAGCCGAGGCTGAGAAAAAAGCTATGGAAATGCTTAAGCGCGTCGGTTTGGCAGAAAAAGCCAACGCCTATCCCGCAAGCCTTTCCGGCGGTCAGCAGCAGCGTGTGGCGATCGCCCGTGGCCTAGCAATGGAACCGAAGGCTCTTCTGTTTGATGAACCGACTTCTGCGCTTGATCCTGAACTTGTGGGCGAAGTGCTGAAGGTGATGACTGATCTGGCGAAGTCCGGTATGACCATGGTCGTGGTTACCCATGAAATGGGCTTTGCCCGCGAAGTGGCCGACCGCGTGATCTTCATGGACGGCGGTGTCATTGTTGAACAAGGCAAACCGGAAGATGTTCTTCTGCATCCGAAGGAAGAAAGAACACGTACCTTCCTGAAGCGCGTTCTTCCGAACGCGGAAGAAAAGAAATAGTTCGCAATTAGTTCTTTGATAGCTCGGTCTGCCGAGCTATTTTTATGCCTGCGCTTTCTTGCGGGAGGCCAGAAGCCAAACGGCTGCGAAAACCAGAACACCGCCGACACCTTCAGCCGGCGTGAGCGGAGCACCGAGCAGAACGACGGAGAGAACGACGGAGAGAACGACGGCGGTGATCTGCTCAAAGCAGCTTAAGAGGCTGGCCGAAGTCGCTGAGATCATCTTGAGACTTGAAACATAGAGCAGGAAAGAAACCAAGGTTCCGACCACAACGATATAGGCGTAGAAAAGCGCCGACTGCGTGGTCCAATTGGCTTCAATCGCCCAGGGCGGAAAGAAGATGCTCATCACAATGCCGCCGACCGTCATACCGCCGCCGACAATGACGGTAACGGGAATTTTCTTAAGAACGGCATTCGGTTGGATATTGCTGGCGGCGCCGGCAACCGAGGATGCAAGGCCCCAAAGGACACCCGTCAGAGAGAGTGAAACGGAATCAAAATCTCCTTTGGTGGTAATCAATACAACCGCTATGATTGCCAGCGCCGTGCACGCCATTTCACGAATCTGAGGTGCGCGATGCTTTACAAAGATAACCCAGATAGTCGTGAATACCGGAATAGTGGCCGCGAGGATGGCGGCGGTGCCTGCGTTGCTGCACTGAATCGCTAAGAAAAACGTCAGTTGGGTGAGCAGGACGAGCACTCCGTAGAGCAGAATGTCTTTTGCTACGCCGGGTTGAGAAAAATACTTCAGAAGGGATCGGCGCATGAAGAAATGCTCGAACATCAGCAGCAGCGCTCCGGCACCCAGAAGCCGGCCTGCGACCAGATCGCCTACTGTAAAGCCGGAATCTTCCATCAGCACTTGCGCTGCGACACCCATCGAACCCCAGCAAATTTCTGCGCTGATTGCAAAACAAATTCCTTCGGTTTTCTTTTGCATAACCAAGTCCTCGCTTAGGTTTTGAGAATAGGCGGATAATGGCGAACATACGGTTTAAGTTGTGAATTTCACAAGTTAAGGTTATGCGTCCTTCTCTCAAAATCGAAACCTGGAACCTTCTCTCTGAATTAGGCAGGACACAAAGTTTGGTTCAAGCCGCAGAGCGTTTGGAGATGGGTCTTCCGGCCGCTTCTCGCTTGGTTTCTTCGTTAGAGAAAGAGCTGGGAATCGAACTTCTGGACCGCAAACGCAAGCCCGCGCAGATTGTCACAAAGTCGCTGGAGCTCTTTTCCGAGGCCGATCGCATAGCTCGCCAATACCAGCGTCTGCTGAAAACAGTCGACTCTATCAAGCATCAAGACACGATTAAGCCGAAGCGGATTTTGAAAGTCAGTCTTCCGGCGAACATTGACCGAAGCGCTTACTTGAATGCGTTTTCAAACTTTGAAAGAAAGCATCCAGGGTTGCGTGTTGAAGTACTGATCGACGCCGGAGAAGAAGGTTTATTAAATGGCGCGACAGATGTGGCTTATTTCGGATATCGGCCTGCAAAAGAAGGTATCACATGGATTCCAGCGGGACACAACGTTACGTTTCTCATGGCTTCGCGCGGCTACCTCCGTCGGCACGGAGCTCCGCAAAGCGTCGAAGAACTTCGGAACCATACGCTCCTGCTGAGAAACACTTCCAATCGATCTTTTAGTCGGCGTTTAGAGAATCGAGACGCCTCTTTTGAAATCGAATCTGATGACAAGGTGCATTTTGAAGATGCATATTCCTGCCGCACGCACTTGATTGCCGGAGAAGGCATATCGGTAGATTTGGTGCCTTCTTTCGTCGCTGATGAGCTGATGCGAGGCGATATTGTTCCGGTGCTTCCCGGCTGGCACCGTCGGCCTTGGGAGATCTGCGTCTGCCGAAGAGAATTGGATCATTCGCCGTTAATTTCTGAAATGGCAAACCTGATCGTTGAGAACTTCAAGAAGCACACGGTCGACAGCTGGATGTTTTGGTATCGGTATTTCAGCATTCCGACTGAATTGGTTGTTTTGCCGAAAGCAGATTAGAGTTTGTCGCGGAACATGAAGTAGGCAGCTCCGAGCATGCACAGAGAGGCCCACAGATAGTCCAGCTTCAAGGGCTGCTTCATGTACAGGAAAGCAAACGGAACAAAGATGCCCAATGAGATGACTTCCTGGAGGATTTTAATAATACCCAAGTAATAGACCGGAAGATTTCTTTCGAGAAGAAGGAAATACGTGTTGTGCTAATAGGCAAT